>NZ_JBEZGQ010000433.1:0-6666 GCF_040650095.1 Actinoplanes sp. NPDC048791
GGCTCAGCAGGCGCCGACTGAGCAGATCAGACCGGCCGATCCGACCGCACCGCAGCACCCGGCTGCGCCCCAGCAGTAGGCCGCACCGCAGCAGTCCACCGCGCCCGCTCGGTGGGGCCGCGCCCACGCGGTGAAGCCGCCCCCACGCGGTGAAGCCGCCCCACGCGGTGAAGCCAACCAGCGATAGGCGGTGGGGCCGCGCCCGCGCGGTAAGGCCGCGCCCGCCCGGTGAAGCCGACCAGCAATAGGCGGTGGGCCACGACCGCGGCGGGCTGCCCAGCGGTGGGCGGTTCCGTTGAGCAAGCAGGCCGCACCGCAGTGGCAGGCCCGGGCGGTCAGGGCCACCCCGGCCCGCAGCCGGTCCCGGCCGCGGACCAGCAGGGCGAGCGCGACTCAGACCGTAGGCCGCGGAATGCAGTGCCGCTCGATCGGCGGCGCCGCCGCATATCCCGCCGACGCCCGCCCATCAAACTGCCGGAAGGTCAACGCCTCAGCATCCAGCCCGTCATACAACAGCTCCAGATCCAAACTCCCCACCGGCGGATAGACCCGCTCCCGCGGCGGCTCCTGACCCACCTCGAGCGCCCCCTGCGCCACCATGAAATCGATGATCGCCTGGCGGACCGACGGCAGCGTCACCGGCGAGTGGTAGACCACGTTCAGGGCCTGCATCCGCATCCCCTGCACGTGCTCCTCGCCCTTGTTGTCGTGGAAGTGCGGATTGCGGGTCTCGATCTGCAGCACCGGCACCGAGCTGGCCATCACGTCCGGGCTGGCGCTCTCCAGGATTCCGCCGAACTGCTCGAACAGGTCCATGTACTCGTACGGTTCGACGGCGAAGCCGCCCGCCAGCCGCAGCTTCAGGCCCAGGTCCAGGGTCATCGCGTGCTCGCCCGCGTTGCCGGTGGCGATCACCTCGGTGCCGAAGCCCGAGTATTCGGCCAGGAAGCGGTTGAGCCACTCGTTGGTGATCTCGGAGCTGCGGCCGCGCCGGCTGAAGAACAGTCTGCCCTCGCGGAGTTTCGGCTTGGAGTGCCACGAGATGCGGACCATCGAGTACGGGCTGTCGGCCAGGTGCAGGCCGGCCGCGTAGGCCTTGCAGTATTCGTGGACCGCGCCGGGGACGTAGTTGTCGGCGTCGACGTAGCCGAGGTAGCGGCGGCCCGTCATCGCGGCCAGCGCCATCCCGATCAGCATGGCCTCGCCCTTGCCGGCCCGGACCAGACCGTCCTCGCCGATCAACTCTTCCATCCCGGCGGCCTTGAACGCGGCGGCCAGTCCGGGGTCTTTCTGGTGCACGCTGATCGCCGAGCGGCCGGCCAGCCGGCAGAACTGCTCGAGGGTCTGCGCCTCGATCTCGTATCGGTCCACCGGCAGCTTGTCGCTGTTGGAGACCAGCACAATGAGGCAGTCATGCGGAATTCCGGAGAGCACGCCCTCGATGACGCTTCGTGATTCGTTCATGCAGGGCACGACGATTACCATTTGCGACTCGACTGCGCGTAAAGCTTCGAAGGACACGACTCGGCTGCCCGCCGAAAAGGCGTCGCCCAGGGCACCCGAGTCCAGCTCGATGACCCTCTGAAGCTCGTGGATCCGGACTGCGCCGAAGCGCTCGCTCCGAAAAGAATCAGCCAGTCGCATGCGGCGAATCTACCCGCTGCTGTCTAGTCCACCGCGCCCGAACAGTACACAATTCGATGACGACGCCGCTTTGGTAAGCGGGACGTAACGCCCATGTTTCAGGTAGTCGAATGGTTACGCAAAAACGCCGGATCGCGGCCCCTGGCGGCGCTGCGATCCGGCGTTCGCCGGTCGGAAAAGGTCAGGCTGTTTCGGTGATCGGCCGGTCGACCCAGCTCATCATGTCGCGCAGCTTCTTGCCGGTGACCTCGATCGGGTGCTCGGCGCCTTCCTTGCGGTACTGCTGCAGGCGGGTGCCGCCGGCCTCGTCGTCGGCGATGAGCGCCTTGGTGAACTCGCCGGACTGGATCTCGGCGAGGATCTTCTTCATCTCCTGCTTCACCCCGGCGTTGATCACGCGGGGGCCGCTGACGTAGTCACCGAACTCGGCGGTGTCGGAGACGCTGTAGCGCATCCGGGAGATGCCGCCCTCGTACATGAGGTCGACGATCAGCTTGAGCTCGTGCAGGCACTCGAAGTAGGCGATCTCCGGGGCGTAGCCGGCCTCGGTGAGCACCTCGAAGCCCGTCTGCACGAGCGCGGCCGTACCGCCGCAGAGGACCGCCTGCTCGCCGAAGAGGTCGGTCTCCGTCTCCTCCTTGAAGGTGGTCTTGATGACGCCGGCCCGGGTGCCACCGATCGCCTTCGCGTACGACAGCGCGAGCGCCTGGGCGCCACCGCTGGCGTCCTGCTCCACCGCGATGAGCGCGGGCACGCCCTTGCCGTCCACGTACTGGCGGCGGACCAGGTGGCCGGGGCCCTTGGGGGCGACCATCGCCACGTCCACGTCGGCCGGCGGCTTGATCAGCTCGAACCGGATGTTGAGGCCGTGACCGAAGAAGAGCGCCTTGCCGGCGGTCAGGTTCGGCTCGATCGACTCGGCGTAGATCTTCCGCTGGGCGGTGTCCGGCGCCAGCACCATGATCACGTCGGCCCAGGCGGACGCCTCGGCCGGCGTGAGCACCTTGAGGCCCTGCTCCTCGGCCTTGGCGCGGCTCTTCGAGCCCTCCTTCAGGCCGACCACCACGTCGACGCCCGAGTCGCGCAGCGACAGCGAGTGCGCGTGGCCCTGGCTGCCGTACCCGATAACGGCGACCTTGCGTCCCTGGATGATGGACAGGTCGGCGTCGTCGTCGTAGAACACTTCCGCGGTCATTGATAAATCCTCTGTAACTCAGGCGGCGCGGAGCGCCGGGCCGGTGGTGATGGAACGGGATCCGCGGCCGATCGCGACCAGGCCGGACTGGACCATTTCCTTGATGCCGTACGGCTCGAGGTCGCGCAGCAACGCATCGAGTTTGTCGGGGTTGCCGGTCGCCTCGATCGTGAGGGTGTCCGGTGCGACGTCGATCACCTTTGCCCTGAACAGCTCGACCGTCTCGAGCACCTGGCCGCGCACGGTGCGGTCGGCCCGCACCTTGACCAGCAGGAGCTCGCGCTGGACCGACTGCTGCGGGTCCAGCTCGACGATCTTCAGGACGTTCACCAGCTTGTTGAGCTGCTTGGTCACCTGCTCCAGGGGTGAGGAGTCGGCGTTGACCACGATCGTGATGCGGGAGACGTCCGGGTTCTCCGTCTCGCCCACCGCCAGTGAATCGATGTTGAAGCTGCGCCGCGAGAACAGGCCGGACACCCGGGCCAGCACACCGGGCTTGTTCTCCACGAGCACGGACAGGGTGTGCTTGTTCATACTGGTCACAGGTCGTCCTCGTCGAAGGCCGGGCGCACGTCCCGGGCGAACATGATCTCGTCGTTGCTGGTGCCGGCCGCGACCATCGGCCAGACCATGGCGTCCTTGCCGACGGTGAAGTCGATGACCACCGGGCGGTCGTTGATCTCCATGGCCGCCTTGATGGTGGCGTCCACGTCGGCCTTCGACTCGCAGCGCAGGCCCACGCAGCCCAGCGCCTCGGCCAGCTTCACGAAGTCGGGGATGCGGTGCTTGTGGGTGCCCAGCTCGGTGTTGGAGTAGCGGCCCTCGTAGAACAGGGTCTGCCACTGCCGGACCATGCCCAGGTTGCCGTTGTTGATGACGGCGATCTTGACCGGGATGCCCTCCAGCGCGCAGGTGGCCAGCTCCTGGTTGGTCATCTGGAAGCAGCCGTCGCCGTCGATCGCCCACACCGCGGTGTCGGGGCGGCCGACCTTGGCGCCCATCGCGGCCGGCACCGCGTAGCCCATCGTGCCGGCGCCGCCCGAGTTGAGCCAGGTGCCCGGCTTCTCGTAGCTGATGAACTGCGAGGCCCACATCTGGTGCTGGCCGACCCCGGCCACGTAGATCGCCTCCGGGCCGACCAGCTCACCGATCCGCTGGATCACGTACTGCGGGGCCAGGGTGCCGTCGGTGGGCTCGTCGTAGCCCAGCGGGTAGCGCTCGCGCAGGTCGTTGAGCTGCGCCCACCACGGCTCGTACGCCGCGGTGCCGCCCGCCGTGGCGGAGACCGCCGCGATCAGCTCGTCGATGACGTGCCGGGCGTCGCCCACGATCGGGACGTCGGCGTGCCGGTTCTTGCCGATCTCGGCCGGGTCGATGTCGGCGTGCACGACCTTGGCGTCCGGGGCGAACGAGTCGAGCTTGCCGGTGACCCGGTCGTCGAAGCGGGCGCCCAGGGTGACCAGCAGGTCGGCCTTCTGCAGCGCGTACACCGCCGGGACCGTGCCGTGCATGCCGGGCATGCCCAGGTGCTGCGGGTGCGAGTCGGGGAACGCGCCCAGGGCCATCAGCGTGGTGACCACCGGGATGCCGGTCAGCTCGGCCAGCTTGCGCAGCCCGTCGGTGGCACCGGCCTTGAGCACGCCGCCGCCGACGTACAGGACCGGGCGCTTGGCCTGGGCGATCAGCCGGGCCGCCTCGCGGATCTGCTTGCCGTGCGGGTGCAGCGTGGGCCGGTAGCCGGGCAGGTCCAGGGTGGGCGGCCAGGCGAAGGTGGTCGCCGCCTGCAGCACGTCCTTGGGGACGTCGACCAGCACCGGGCCCGGACGGCCGGTCAGGGCGAGGTGGAACGCCTCGGCCATGATCCGCGGGATCTCCTCGGGCGTCTGGATCAGGAAGTTGTGCTTGGTGATCGGCAGCGTGATGCCCTGGATGTCCGCCTCCTGGAAGGCGTCCGTGCCGATCGCGGGCCGGGCCACCTGGCCGGTGATCGCGACGATCGGCACCGAGTCCATGTAGGCGTCGGCGATCGGGGTGACCAGGTTGGTCGCGCCCGGGCCGGAGGTGGCGATGCAGACGCCGACCTTGCCGGTGGCCTGCGCGTAGCCGGTCGCGGCGTGCCCCGCGCCCTGCTCGTGGCGGACCAGGATGTGCCGGACCTTGGAGTCGTACAGCGGGTCGTAGGCGGGCAGGATCGCCCCGCCGGGGATCCCGAACGCCACCTCGACGCCGAGCGCCTCGAGCGACCGCACGAGCGAGCCGGCCCCGCTGACGGGGGTCGGGGACACCGTGGCTACGGCCGGGGTGCCGGCTGCCGCGGCGACGGTGGCCGGGGTGGCACGGTGGGCGAGGGTCTCGGGTGTGGGTCTTGTCATGGCGATTCAGACCTTCGTTCGGGATGGGTGAGCCTGGACGGTCCCGGAGCAACAAAAAAGGTCCTCGTGCCGAAGCACGGGACCTAGCGCACTGTCATCTCTCGTGATCGAGGGACAGTGCGCTCACATAAGTACTCGGGACGACAAGCACATGCGGCTAAGACTGCCCCATCTCACGGGGTGCGTCAACTGATCTCACATCTTGGTCACCCGTTCGCGAGCCGTCCTCCGTCACGAAGGCCGGGTCGGTGGGCAGGAGCGCCCTGACCTGCCGCATTCCCGGGCCCAGCATGATCACCTGACTGCGGGCGGGCGCGCTGGGCGGCACCGGCGGACGCGCCCGCTGGACCGGGACCGGGCGGGCGCCGGAGGACCGTACGGTCTCCAGCTGGGCCTCCAGGTGCTCGGCGGGCACGCCCCAGCCGAACAGCGACCCCTGGCCCAGCCGGCAGCCGGCCTCCTCGACGATCGCCCGCTGCGCCGGGGTGCCGATGCCCTCGGCCAGCACTTCCAGGCCGAGCCGGTGGCCCAGCCGGACGACCACGTCGACCAGCGGCGCCGCCGTGCCGGTGCGCGACTCGGGCTCGGCGACCAGCGCGTGATCGATCTTCAGGATGTCCACCGGGAGGTTGCGCAGCTGCCCGAGTGAGGAGTAGCCCGCGCCGAAGTCGTCGAGCGCGATCCGTACGCCGGTGGACCGCAGCTCGCACAGCCGGCGGATCAGCTCGTCCATGTCGGTGGCCACCGCGTGCTCGGTCACTTCGAGGACCAGGCGCTGCGGAGGCACGTGGTAGCGCTCCAGCACCTCGGCGACATGCGCGGCGTAGTCGGCGGCGTGCAGCTCCTTGGGTGACATGTTGACCGACACCCAGACGTCGTGGCCGCCGGCCAGCCACTGGGCGAGCTGCCGGCAGGCCTGGTCCAGCACCCAGGAGCCGATCATGCTGATCAGCCCGGACTCCTCGGCCACCGGGATGAACTCGTCGGGCCGTACCGCGCCCAGCTCCGGGTGGTGCCAGCGGAGCAGGGCCTCGGCGCCGACCGGCCGCATCGACGGCAGCGCGACGACCGGCTGGAAGACCAGGCGCAGCTGCTCGCGTTCGATGGCGTGCCGCAGCTCGTTCTCCAGGACGCTGTGCCGGCGCAGCAACTCGTCGTAGCGCTTCTGGTAGCGCTCGACGCGGTTCTTGCCGCGCTGTTTCGCGTACCGCAGGGCCAGATCGGCGTCGCGCATCAGCTCGCCGGTGTCGCCCGGCGCGGGCGAGTCGGCGACGCCGACGCTCGCGGAGAGGAAGACCGAACCGTCCTCGGTCTCGTAGGGCTCGCTGAGCACCGCCAGCAGCCGCCGGCCGGCGACCATCGCCTCCTCGGGCGTGGCCCACATCAGCACCGCGAACTCGTCGCCGCCGAGGCGGGCGGCGACGTCGCCGTCGCGCAGGTTGGCCCCGAGCCGCC
>NZ_JBEZGQ010000434.1:0-6661 GCF_040650095.1 Actinoplanes sp. NPDC048791
CGGTCGCCGGCGGCGCCCGGGTGCTCAGCGGCGGCGGTACGCCGGACGGCGCGCACTACCCGGCGACGGTCCTCGCGGGCGTGACGCCGGACATGCGCATCCACACCGAGGAGATCTTCGGGCCGGTGGCGACCGTACTGACCGTGGCCGACGAGGAGCAGGCGATCGCGGTCGCCAACGACAGCCCGTACGGGCTCACCGCCGGGGTGCTGACCCAGGACGTCAACCGGGGTTTCGCCGTCGCCCGGCGGCTGCGCACCGGCATCGCCCACGTCAACGACCAGTCCGTGGACGACGACCCGACCGCGCCGTTCGGCGGGATGGGCGACTCCGGCTACGGGCGCTTCGGGGGCCGGGCCGGCGCCGAGGCGTTCACCGATCTGCGTTGGATAACTCTCCAGCAGCGCCCGAAGCAGTACCCGTTCTGAGCTTGGCCCGCTGTATCTGCTCGTAGACGCGGGTCCGCAGGGTGACGAAACGCGGATCCGCCCGGGTGTGCAGCTGGTCGCGCTCGGCGGGCAGGTCGACGGTCAGCTCGTCCTGCACGACCGTGGGTGACGCGGACAGCATCAGCACGCGCTGGCCCAGGTAGACCGCCTCGTCGATGTCGTGCGTGACGAACAGGATCGTCATGCCCAGCCGCTGCCACAGCGAGCGGACCAGGTCCTCCAGATCGGCCCGGGTCTGCGCGTCGACGGCGGCGAACGGCTCGTCCATCAGCAGGATCGACGGTTCGTAAGCCACGGCCCGGGCGATCGCGACCCGCTGCTGCATCCCACCGGACAACTGCCACGGGTACGCGGACTCGGTGCCGTCCAGGCCGACCGCGGTCAGGGCCTCGGCGACCAGTTCCTTACGGCGGGCCTTGGGGACCTTCTTCTGCCGCAGGGGCAGGTCGACGTTGTCGCGCACCGTCATCCACGGGAACAGGCTGCGGCCGTACTCCTGGAAGACGATCGCCAGGCCGCTCTTGTCGCCCACCGTGACCTCGCCGGAGGTCGGGTCGAGCAGCCCGGCGATGCAGCGCAGCAGCGTGGTCTTGCCGCAGCCGGACGGGCCGACCAGGCAGACCAGCTCGCCCTCGGCGACGGTGAACGTCAGGTCGCGCAGCGCCTCCACCTCGCGGCTGCCGGACCGGTAGACCTTGCGCAGGCCCTTGACCTCGAGCATCGTCGTCTCCTTCGTCACGAGCGGCGCTGGGCGTCGCGCAGGCCGTGGTACCAGGCCAGCGCGCGGCGCTCGGCCAGGCGGAACAACTCGGACAGGCCGAAGCCGAGCAGCCCGAGCAGGATGATGCCGCTCCACATCTCCGGGATGGCGAAGCTGCGCTGGAACTGCACGATGGTGAAGCCCAGGCCGTTGCTGGCGGCGAACATCTCGCTGATCACCATGAGGATGATCGCGATGGACAGCGCCTGCCGCAGGCCGGCGACGATCTGCGGGGACGCCGCGGGCAGCAGCAGGTGACGCAGCCGGGCCGCGCCGGTGATCCCGTACGCGCGGCTGGTGTCGGACAGCACGCCGTCGGTGGCGCGGACGCCCTCGACGGTGTTGAGCAGCACCGGCCAGACGCAGCCGGAGACGATCACGATGACCTTCATGCTGGTGCCGATGCCGGCGAACAGCATGATGACCGGGACCAGCACGGGTGGCGGCACGGCCCGGAAGAACTCCAGCACCGGCTCGGCGGCCGCGCGCAGCCGGGGGTTGGCGCCGATCGCGACGCCGGCCGCGATGCCGATCACCGCGGCCAGCAGGTAACCGGCGCCGAGGCGGGCCAGGCTGGGCAGCACGTCGGCGCGCAGCCGCTCGGGGGTCCAGGTGTCGGCGAACGCGGCGAGGATCTGGCGCAGCGGGGGCGCGTAGAAGTTCTCACTGTTCGCGCTGGCCGCGTACCAGGTCAGGAAGAGCACGACCGGCAGGCCGAGGACCAGCAGCAGGCGTTTGATCATGATGGTGCCTCCCCGCGGACGGACTGGTGCCAGGCGAGGAAGTGGCGTTCGGCGTAGCGGGCGGCCAGGTTGATGGCCACGCCGAGCAGGCCGGTGACGACGATGAGGGCGTACATGGCAGGGATCGCGTTCGAGGTCTGGGCCACCGCGATGACCGCGCCGAGGCCGGGGGCGCCGATGACCAGCTCGGTCGTGACCGCGAGCACCAGCGCGACCGAGGCGGCGAGGCGGATGCCGGTGAAGACGTACGGCAGCGCGGTCGGCCAGAGCACGTAGCGGATCCGGGCCCAGGGACCGAAGCGGAAGCTGCGGGCGGTCTCGTCGGCGACCGGGTCGACGTCGGCGACGCCGTACAGGACCTGGACCAGGACCTGCCAGAAGGCCGCGTAGACCACCAGCAGCAGGGTCGAGCCCAGGTCCGAGCCGTAGAGCAGGACCGCGAGGGGGATCAGCGCGACCGACGGGATGGGCCGCAGGAACTCCACCGTCGAGGCGGTGACCGCGCGCAGCACGGGCACCGCGCCGATCAGCACCCCCGCGGCGACGCCGGCCACGACCGCGATGGCCAGACCGATCGCCCACGCGGTGAGGGTGTCCCCCACGGCCACCCAGAACGCGCCGGTGACCGCCTCGTCGGCCAGGGCGGCCAGGATCCGGCTGGTCGGCGGCAGGTAGCTGTCCGACACGATCCCGGCGCGGGGCAGCAGCTCGACCAGCACGAGCAGCCCGGCCAGGCCGGAGAGGCCGAGCAGCGCCCGGCCCCCCGGCACCGTCCGCGGCGCAGCCGCCCCGACCGCCGTCACGGGAGGATCTTGGCCAGGTCGGGCGTGGCACTACCGAAGATGCCGTCCTGGGCGCCGAGCTTGCTCAGCGTCTCGACCGACGGCTTGTTGATCTCGGTGGGCCATTTCGGCAGGGTCAGTGCCTCGCGGACCTTCGGGTCGATCTTGGTGTACGAGCCGAGGATCTCGCGGACCTCGTCCGGGTGCGCGTCGGCATAGGCCAGCGACTCGTTCATCGCCTCGGTGAACCGCTTGACCAGGTCCGGGTCGTCGGCGATGAGCTTGCTGGAGGCGAAGTACGCCGCCACGGTCAGATCCGGCGCCGCGTCGACGTAGTTCCAGGCGACCACCCGGCCACCGGCGGCGGTCACGGCCGACAGCGACGGTTCCACCACCCACGCGGCGTCGACCTGGCCGTTCTCCACCGCCGCCGGCATGTTGGCGAACGGCATCTCGACGAAGCTGATCCCGTTCGGGTCGCCGCCGGCCTTGCGCACCGACTCGCGCACGGTGGTGTCACCGATGTTCTTCAGCGTGTTGACCGCGATCTTCTTGCCGGCCAGGTCGGCGGGCTTGGTGATCGGGCTGTCCTTGCGCACCGCGACGCCACCGAAGTCCTTGCCGGCCGTACCGGTCGAGGCCACGCCGTTGCTGACCACCTTGATCGGCACGTTCTTGGTCTGGGCGATGAGCAGCGAGGTGATGTTGCTGAAGCCGAACTGGAACTGGCCGCTGACCACGCCGGGCACGATCGCCGCGCCACCCTGGCCGCTCTCCATGGTCAGCTCGATCTTCCGATTCTTGAAGAATCCCTGTTTCTGCCCCAGGTAGATGGGCGCGACGTCGACGATCGGGATGATGCCGACCTTGACCTGCGCGACCCCGCCGTCGGAGGTGGCGGGGCCCGAGCCTGAAGAGGATCCGCAGCCCGCCCCGGCTCCGACGAGGGCGAGCACGGTCATCCCCGTGATGAACCGACGCATTCTTCAGACCTCCAGTGGGTTGTCCTTGTGCGCACACCGCACGTAAGTTCTCATGAAGAACGTATGGTGTGGGCTGCCTCACGTCAACGATCACCATCGATTAATGGGAGGTCGCCGTGCGCACGCAGGTCGGCATAGTCGGGGCGGGCCCGGCGGGGCTCGTCCTCGCCCGGTTGCTGCAGCGGGCCGGGATCGACACGGTGATCCTGGAACGCCGCTCGCGATCCTATGTGGAGAGCCGGGTTCGTGCGGGGGTGCTCGAACACGGCACCGCGCAACTGCTCGACCAGCTCGGCGTGGGACAGCGGATGCGCCGGGAGGGCATGGTGCACCGCGGCATCGAGCTGCGCTTCGGCGGCGAGAGCCACCGGATCGACCTGGAAGCGCTCACCGGTAAGACCATCACGGTGTACGGCCAGCAGGAAGTGGTCAAGGACCTGATCGCCGCGCGGCTGGCCGACGACCTCCCGCTGCACTTCGAGGCCGAGGTCACCGCCGTCGACGGCACCGTGCTGGAGTACGAGCAGAACGGCGTCCGGCACCGCCTCGAGTGCGATTTCGTGGCCGGCTGCGACGGCTCGCACGGGGTGGCCCGCCTCGCCGTGCCCGACGGCGCGCTGCGGACGGCCGAGCGCGAGCACCCGTACGCGTGGCTCGGCATCCTGGCCCGCTCCCCCGCCGCCGCCGAGGAGCTGGTCTACGCCTACCACGAACGCGGCTTCGCCCTGCACAGCATGCGTACCCCGGACATCATCCGGCTCTACCTGCAGGTGCCGCGGGACACCGACCTGGGCGACTGGCCCGACACCCGGATCTGGGACGAACTACGCACCCGGCTCGACCTGCCGCTCAAGGAGGGCGAGATCCTGGAACGCGGCATCACCGGGATGCGCAGCTTCGCGGTCGAGCCGATGCGCCACGACCGGCTCTTCCTGGCCGGCGATGCGGCCCACATCGTCCCGCCGACCGGCGCCAAGGGCATGAACCTGGCCATCGCCGACGTCCGGGTGCTGGCCGAGGCACTCACCGCGCACTACCGGGAACGGACGGACGAGCTGCTGGACAGCTACTCACGGACCTGCCTCAAGCGGGTCTGGCAGGTGCAGCGCTTCTCCAACTGGATGACCACGATGCTGCACCGCCACGAGGGCGACGACGAGTTCGGCCACCGGGTCCAGCTCGCCGAGCTGGAATACGTGACCGGTTCCACCGCGGCCGCCACCACCCTGGCCGAGAACTACGTGGGACTCCCCCGATGAGCGCCCGGATCGTCCCGCTCGCCGACGCGATCGCCGAGCTGGTGCACGACGGCGACACCGTCGCGCTGGAGGGCTTCACCCACCTGATCCCGGTGGCGGCCGGCCACGAGATCATCCGGCAGGGCCGGCGCGGGCTGACCCTGGTCCGGATGACCCCGGACATCGTCTACGACCAGCTCATCGGGGCCGGCTGCGCGGCCAGGCTGGTGTTCTCCTGGGCCGGCAATCCCGGCGTCGGTTCGCTGCACCGCTTCCGCGACGCCGTCCAGCACGGCTGGCCGGCGCCGCTGGAGATCGAGGAACACAGCCACGCGGGCATGGCCAACCGGTACGTCGCCGGCGCGTCCGGCCTGCCCTTCGCCGTGCTGCGCGGCTACCTCGGCACCGACCTGCCGGAGCACACCGCCACCATCGCCCCGATCACCTGCCCGTTCACCGGCGAGACGCTCACCGCGGTGCCGGCGCTGAACCCGGACGTCGGCATCGTGCACGCCCAGCGGGCCGACCGGGCCGGCAACGTGCAGTTCTGGGGGATCACCGGGGTGCACAAGGAGGTCGTGCTGGCCTCGGCCCGGTCGCTGGTCACGGTCGAGGAGATCGTGGACGAGCTGACGCCGGTGCCCGGCGCGGTGGTGCTGCCGGGCTGGGCGGTCACCCGGGTCGCGCACGTGCCGGGCGGCGCGCATCCCTCGTACGCGATGGGCTACAGCGACCTCGACAACGACTACTACCAGGCGTGGGACAAGATCAGCCGGGACCGGGAGGCGTTCTCGCAGTGGCTGACGGGAGTGACGGCATGAGCTGGACCGCGGACGAGATGATGACCGTCGCGGCGGCCCGGGCCCTGCGCGGCGACACCCGGTGCTTCGTCGGCATCGGCCTGCCCAGCACGGCGGCCAACCTGGCCCGCCGTACCCATGCCCCGGACCTGGTCCTGGTCTACGAGTCCGGCACGATCGGCGCCAAGCCGGACCGGCTGCCGCTGTCCATCGGCGACGGCGTGCTCGCCGCGACCGCCGACGCGGTGGTCAGCGTCCCGGAGATGTTCAACTACTGGCTGCAGCCCGGCCGGATCGGCGTCGGCTTCCTCGGTGCGGCCCAGATCGACCGGTACGGCAACATCAACACCACGGTCATCGGCGACGACTACGCCGACCCCGGGGTACGGCTGCCCGGTGCGGGCGGCGCCCCGGAGATCGCGGCGTCCTGCGGCGAGGTCATCGTGGTGGTCCGGCAGAGCCCGCGGGCGTTCGTCGACCGGGTCGACTTCGTCACCTCCGTCGGTCACGGCCGCGGCCCCGGCGACCGGGCCCGGCTGGGCCTGCGCGGACGCGGCCCGGTGCTGGTCATCACCGACCTGGGCGTGCTGGAGCCGGACCCGGAGACCCGGGAGCTGACCCTGACCCGGCTGCATCCCGGCGTCACCGTCGAGCAGGCAGTCGCGGCCACCGGCTGGAAGCTGCGCGTCGCCGAGCCCCTGACCAGCACCGAGCCGCCGAGCGAGGACGAGCTGACCGCCCTGCGCGCACTGACCGGAGCGAAGGAGAACCCATGACCGCGCACCCGCCGCTGCTGTCCCCCGGCTACAAGTCGACGATCCTGCGGGCCCCGCACCAGGCGCCGATCCTGCTGCCGCACACGCTGACCGAGCTGACCGGGCCGGTGCTGGGCGAGGGCCCGGTGGC
>NZ_JBEZGQ010000435.1:0-2379 GCF_040650095.1 Actinoplanes sp. NPDC048791
GTGCCGGGCACCCAGCCCCCCGTCGGCGGTGCGGTCGGCGGCGCCCGGCCGGCCGATGTTCTTGCTTCCTGGGCGCAGGACACCGGCACCCGGGCCGGCATCCCCGTGGTCGCCGTGCAGGCGTACGGCTACGCCGAGCTTGTGGTCGCCCGGACTACCCCGAGCTGTCATCTGAGCTGGACCACGATCGCCGCCATCGCCAAGGTGGAGTCCTCGCACGGCTCCGCCAACGGCGCCGTCCTCAGTGTCGACGGGTCGGTTGCTCCGCCGATTTTCGGGTTGCCGTTGGACGGTAAGGGTGGGCGGCAGGAGATCCGGGACACCGATCAGGGTGCGCTCGATGGTGATTCTCAGTTCGATCGGGCGCTGGGTCCGTTGCAGTTCATCCCGCAGACCTGGAATTCGATCTCTGTCGGCAATGGTGTTGATGCCGACAACAATGGTGTTTCCGATCCCAACGACATCGATGACGCGTCGCTGGCCGCGGCCAAGTATCTGTGTCAGGGCGGTCGCGACCTCGCTCGGCCGGATGCCTGGTGGGACGCTATTTTGTCGTACAACGCGGTGCGGCCGTACGCGCAGAAAGTGTTCGACGCGGCCAACGAGTACGGGCAGCGCAGCCGGGTTTGAGCGACAACCCACAGTGACGGGTCGCGTACATTTGTCCATCCGGCACTTCCCTGAAGGTCCATGTACCGGCAAGCTGTACGGGTGAGGGTGCGTGAGTGGGATCCCCGGACCGCGTCGGCGGGGGAGATCCGATCGCTCGTGGAGACGTACAACGCGGTGCTGGCTGCCGATCTCCCCGACGATCCACCGTGGCAGGACGTCCAGGTGGTCGACTACCTGGCCGAGACCATGCCCGGTGAGCGCCGGATCAGCTGGGTCGCCGAGGACGACCGGCTCCCCGAGGGCGAGAGCACCATCTACGGCCACGTCAGTGTCCTGCTGCTCGGCGACATCGGCGTGCTGGAGGTGCTGGTCCATCCTGACCTGCGCCGCCGCGGCCTGGGCCAGCAGCTCGTCGGGGTCGCCGCGCGCCGCGCCTATCTCGAGGGTTTCTCCTCCATCGGGGTCGAGGCCATCGGCGACACCCCGGCCATCGCGTTCTACGAGGCGCTGGGCTTCGAGCAGGAGTATGTGGAGACCCGCAGCGTCCTGACCCTGTCCAGCGTGGACTGGAACGCCCTGCACGCCATGGCCAACGGCATCAGCGCCGGCTACCGCGTCGAATACCACCCCGGTGGGCCGCCGGCCGACCTGCTGGAGCCGTACGCGCAGGCCAAGCTGGAGGGGCAGGACGGTGACGACAACGACCTGGATCTGCGGCCGAGCTCGTCCGATCCGCAGCGGCTGCGGGACAGCCTCAACACCCTGCACCGGCGGGGCCTGAAGCCGTACATCGTGCTGGCCATCCACGAGGCGTCCGGCGCGGTCGCCGGGCTGACCGAGGTGGTCGTGCCCGCGCAGCATCCCGAACGCGCCGACCAGTACGACACGATCGTCGTCCGCGAGCACCGCGGTTACGGCATCGACCGGGCGATCAAGGCCCGGATGCTGTTCGAGCTGCGGTCCGCCGAGCCCGGCCTGCGCGAGGTGCAGACCTGGAACGCGCAGCACAACGAGTCCATGCTCAAGGTCAACGCGGAGCTGGGCTTCCAGTCCGACCGGGACTGGTACGAGTACGGCGTGGACGTGGGTCAGCTGGTGCAGAGACTCGAGCCCACCGACTGAGCTGTGGAGGCTCCGTGCGCTACCGCCGCTTCCTGCCCTTGCTCACCGTTCCGCTGCTGACCGCCGCCCTGTTCCCCGGGGTGGCCCGGGCCGCCGACGAGCCGCTGACCGTCGGCGCTGTGCAGGGCCCGACGACGGACGCCGAGAATCCGCGCACCGACCGGTCACCGCTGGCCAACCCGTCCGGCAACGGCACGAGCAGCGTCCTGTACGACGTACGCGGGGTCGTCACCCAGCGCACCCTGGCCCGTACCGCCGCGGGCGCCGACCAGCACGGCTTCTTCCTGCAGAGCCGGAAGGGCACCGACGACGGCGACCCGGCCAGCTCCGACGGGATTTTCGTCTTCATGGGCGCCTTCGCGTCGCTGATCGGCGGTTATGTGCCGGCCGTGGGTGACGAGATCGTGGTCCGGGCCCGGGTGTCGGAGTTCTTCTCGCTGACCCAGCTCTCCGGCGCCTCGCTGGTCACCAAGCTGGCCGAGGGCGTGCCGCTGACCGACGTCCAGGTCGACGACGCGGCGCCGCCGGGCGAGCTGGCCGCCGCGGACCGCTTCTGGGAGCGGCACGACGGCGAGCTGCCGCGCGGCCGCGACCCTGCCCGGAAGGACGCGGCGAGGGCCGAGGGGGGGAGCGCCGCGGGCGCCG
>NZ_JBEZGQ010000435.1:2389-6654 GCF_040650095.1 Actinoplanes sp. NPDC048791
GTCCGCGACGGTGCCGGGGTGGTCGCCGGCCGCAACGTGTTCGGTGGCACCGCCGACTCGGAGATCTGGGTCATCGACCGCGACGATCCGCTGCTGGACCGGGCCGACCCGTACGCGCGGCGGGTGTTCCGCGACGCGCATCCGCTGGACAATCTGCCCGGCCCGGTCGACGACGGCAACGGCGACCGGGTGCTGCTCGGCACGATGGGCGTGAAGGCGACCGCGGGTGACAGCGGCGTGCTGCTGCCACCGGCCAAGACCTTCGACCGGCTGTCCGGCGACGCGGTCGGCGGCCTCTACTACTCCTTCAACAAGTACGGCATCCAGCCGGCCACCGCCGCGTTCACGCCCGGCGCGGACCCGTCGCGGAACAACCCGCCGAAGGCCGCCGCGCGCAGCACCGAGTTCGCCGTCTCGACGTACAACGTGGAGAACCTGTACGACTTCCGGGACGACCCGTTCGACGGCTGCGACTTCACCGGCAACACCGGCTGCCCCGGCGTCAGCCCGCCTTTCGACTACGTCCCGGCGAGCGAGGCGGCGTACCGGGAGAAGCTGGCCGACCTGGCCGACCAGATCGCCGCCGGGCTGCACTCCCCCGATCTGATCCTGGCCCAGGAGGCCGAGGACCAGGACATCTGCACGGTCACCGGTGGCGCCCTGACCTGCGGCGCGGTCAACGACGCGGACGGGCAGCCGGACACGTTGCAGGAGCTGGCCCTGACGATCAAGGGCAACGGCGGTCCGGCGTACGCGGCCGCGTACGACCGCACCGGCGCCGACGCCCGCGGGATCACCGCCGCGTTCCTCTACCGCACCGACCGTCTCTCGCTGGCCCCCGCGACCGCGGACGACCCGGTGCTGGGCGCGGCACCGCAGGTCACCTACCGCGGCACCCCGCTGGCGAGCAACGCCGACGTGTCCAACCCGAAGACGCTGAACGCGGTCCTGCCGGCCGACGTGGACACGTCGACAGGTGTGGACGGCTCGAACGTCTTCACCCGGGCGCCGCAGGTCGCGCTCTTCGACATCAAGGCAGCGCCAGGTGCCGCCGAGCGGTTCCAGCTCTGGGCGGTCAGCAACCACTACTCGTCCGGGCCGGACACCCGGGTCGGGCAGCGCACCGAGCAGGCCGCGTACGGGGCGGCGATCACCACCGCGATCGAGGACACCCACGCGCACGCGCGGATCGCGTACGGCGGTGACCTGAACGTCTTCCCGCGCCCCGACGACCCGGTGCCGGCGGCTCCGGGCGACCAGCTCGGCCCGCTCTACGAGGCCGGGCTGCACAACCTGTGGGACGACCTGGTGGCGGACGCGCCCTCGTCGGCGTACTCGTACGTCTTCGACGGCTCGGCGCAGACGCTGGACCATCTCTTCGTCAACGACGCCCTGCACGGCGACCTGATCCAGATGCGGGCGGCGCACCTCAACGCCGACTGGGCGGCGGCGGACGAGGGGAACGGTTCGAAGGGCTCCAGCGACCACGATCCCCAGGTCGCCCGCTTCCACTCCCGGGCGGCACTGTCGGTTGCGGACGCGAGCGTCGTCGAAGGAGACAACGGCACCACGTCGCTGGTGTTCCCGGTGACGCTGTCCCGGCCGCTGAGCCGGGCGGTGACGATCTGTGCGAGCACGGTGCCGGGGTCCGCGTGGGTGGGAGTCGACTTCACGCCGTACCTGGGCTGCCGGGTCCTGCCCGCGGGCGCGACCGGTCTCACCTTCCCGGTGCAGGTCCGGGGTGACCGGTGGAAGGAGCCGGACGAGAAGCTGACGCTGGTGGTGGCCGGCCTGGCGGGCATCCGGCTCGCGGACGCCCGCGCGACGGGCACGATCCAGAACGACGACTGAGCCCACCCGCGGCGGAAAACCCATGCAAGTTCGTTACATGAGGGGTACGGGGTCAGTACCGTTCGCGCAGCAGCTGAGCGGCCTCGGTGGCCCAGTAGGTCAGCATGATCTGGGCCCCGGCCCGCTTGATCGAGGTCAGGGTCTCGAGCATGACGCCCTGCCGGTCGATCCAGCCCTTCTCCGCGGCCGCCTCGACCATCGCGTACTCGCCGGAGACCTGGTAGGCGGCGACCGGCACGTCGACCCGCTCCCGCACGGCGGCGATCACGTCGAGATAGGGCAGCGCCGGCTTCACCATGACCATGTCGGCGCCCTCGGCGACGTCCAGCTCGACCTCGCGCAGCGCCTCCCGGACGTTGCCCGGGCTCTGCTGGTAGGTGCGGCGGTCACCCTGCAGGCTCGACTCGACGGCCTCGCGGAACGGGCCGTAGAAGGCGCCGGCGTACTTCGCCGAGTAGGCCAGCACCGAGACGTCCTGGTGACCGGCCCGGTCGAGGGCCTTGCGGACCACCCCGATCTGGCCGTCCATCATCCCGGAGGGGCCGACGACGTGCGCCCCGGCCTCGGCCTGGGCCACCCCCATCCGGCCGTAGATCTCCAGGGTGGCGTCGTTGTCGACCGTGCCGTCGGGGGCGAGGACGCCGCAGTGCCCGTGCGAGGTGAACTCGTCCAGGCACAGGTCGCCCATGACCACGGTGGCGTCGCCGACCTCGGCGATCAGGTCACGGAGGCCCACGTTGAGGATGCCGTCCGGGTCGAGGCCGGCCGAACCGGTCTCGTCCTTGTTGGCGTTGTCCGGGACGCCGAAGAGCATCAGGCCACCGACCCCGGCCGAGACGGCCTCGTGGGCGGCCTTGCGCAGCGACTCCCGCGAGTGCTGCATGACGCCGGGCAGCGAGCTGATCGGCCGCGGCTCGGTCAGACCCTCTTTGAGGAACAGCGGCAGGATCAGTTCGGCCGGTGCGATCCGGGTCTCCTCGACCAGGCGCCGCAGGGCGGCGGTGCGGCGCAGACGCCGCGGACGCACATCGGGGAACGCCATGCTCACTCCCTCAGCCAGGCCGGCCGCGTGAGCCGGCGGAACCGGGCCGGTCGGACAACCGCCCCGGCCAGGCCGGCAACAGCGCCGGTCCGGCAAAAAACCTGTCGGCCGATGCGAGACCGGCCGGTCCGGGCCGGCGCGGAGCCGGCTCGGCAGAACCCGGGCCGCCACATCCGCGGCCCGACCGGAATCGGCGCGAGGCCCTCCGGCAATGCTACGGACCGGCTCTGAAGCGGCGCTGTAATAGCAGCGGCCCGATCCCGGAGCGGTCCGACCGGAGCGGCGGACCGGCCCGTCCCCGGGCCGGTCCGCGGATGATCAGCGGAAGCGCAGGGCCGTCGGGCCCTGGACCTTCGAGCCGCGGCGCTGCTTGGCCGGCATCGCCGCCAGCTTCTCGCGCAGCTCCACCGCGTACGACGCCAGGGCCTCGACCAGGTCGGGGACCGACGCGTGCTGCGGCTGGACGTCGACCCGCAGGCCGAACTCCGTGGCCGTCTCGGCCGTCTTCGGGCCGATCACCGCGACGACCGTGCGGGCGTGCGGCTTGCCCGCGATGCCGACCAGGTTGCGGACCGTCGAGGACGAGGTGAACAGCACCGCGTCGAAGCCGCCCGACTTGATCGCGTCGCGGATGTCGGCCGGCGGCGGGGCCGCGCGGACCGTGCGGTACGCCGTGACGTCGTCGACCTCCCAGCCGCGCTCGATCAGGCCCGCGGCCAGCGTCTCCGTGGCGATGTCGGCGCGCGGCAGCAGCACCCGGCCGACCGGGTCGAGGATCTCGTCATGCGGCGAGAACTCGGCCAGCAGGCCCTCGCTGGACTGGTCCCCGGCCGGGATGAGCTCCGGCTGGATGCCGAACGCGCGGACGGCGTCGGCGGTCGCCTCACCGATGCAGGCGATCTTGACGCCGCCGAAGTGGCGGGCGTCCAGGCCGTGCTCGGCGAACTTCTCCCAGACCGCGCGGACCGCGTTCACCGAGGTGAAGACCACCCAGGCGTACCGGCCGTCGACCAGGCCCTTGACCGCGCGTTCCATCTGCGCGGGGGTGCGCGGCGGCTCGACGGCGATCGTCGGCACCTCGCACGGGATGGCCCCGTACGCCCGCAGCCGGGCACTCATCGCGCCGGCCTGCTCCTTGGTGCGCGGGACGAGGACCTTCCAGCCGTACAGGGGGCGGTTTTCCCACCAGCTCAGCTTGTCGCGCTGGGCGACCTCCGCGCCGACGGTGAGCACCACCCGGCCGGTGAAGCCGAGCGCCGCCGCGACGAAGCTGTCCACCGACGAGGTGGTCGTGTACTGGGTCTCGCCGGTGCCGTCGCCGGTCACGCCGACCGGCGTGCCGGGCTCGACGCCCGAGGCCAGCAGGCCGTCG
>NZ_JBEZGQ010000436.1:0-6653 GCF_040650095.1 Actinoplanes sp. NPDC048791
ACCGTCGGCACGACCCCGGGCGCCGCGGACCTCTGGGACAGCGGCCAGGTCACTTCCGGGCAGAGCGTGGACATCCCGTACGGCGGACCGGCGCTGGCCAGCAACCGCACCTACCACTGGCGGGTACGGGTCTGGGACGCCCAGGGCCGGCCCAGCCCGTGGAGTGCCGCCGCCCGCTTCGACACCGGCCTGTTCAACCCGGCGGCCGAGTGGCAGGCGGACTTCATCGGCGGCCCGGCCACGGCCAACCTCACCGGCGCCGAGTGGATCTGGTATCCCGAGGGTGACCCGGCGACCACCGCCCCGGCCGAGCAGCGGTTCTTCCGGCGCACCTTCGACCTGGCCGCAGTGGCGAAATCCACCCTCGTGGTGACCGGGGACGACACCGCCGACGTGTGGGTCAACGGTTCCCGGGTCAGCACCTCGCGCCGCGTCACCGACTCGTGGAAGCGGGCGACCACAGTGGACGTCACCGCGCAGCTGCGGGCCGGGACGAACACCATCGCGATCGCCGCAACCAACAACGTGGCCGGGCCGGCCAGTGTCATCGCCAAGCTGACCAGCGGCTCGACCACCGTGGCGACCGGTAGTGCGTGGAAGGCCGCGCAGTCCGGTCCGGCGGGCTGGGAACAGCCTGGCTTCAACGACTCCGGCTGGGCCGCGGCCAAGGTGACGGCTGCCTACGGGGCCGGCCCGTGGGGCGCGCAGGTCACGGTGCCGAACCCGACGCCGTACCTGAGCAAGGGTTTCAGCGTCGGCAAGCCGGTCGCCCGCGCCCGGCTCTTCGCCACCGCGCTGGGCCTGCACGACACCTATCTCAACGGCACCAAGGTCGGCGCCGAACGGCTCGCGCCCGGCTGGACCGACTACAACGACCGCCTGCAGTACCGCGCCTACGACGTCACGAGCAGCCTGAAGCAGGGCAGCAACACCCTCGGGGCACTCGTCGGCAACGGGTGGTACTCGGGCAACATCGGCTTCGCCGGCAGCCAGCGCTACGGCACCTCGCCCTGGTACTCGGCGCAGCTGTCCATCGAGTACACCGACGGGACGCGGACTGACGTGCGTACCGATGGCTCCTGGTCGGCGACCGCCGGCGTGATCGTCGCCGACGACCTGTACCACGGCGAGGATCAGGATGCCCGCATCCGGCCCGGGGCCGGCACCGCCGTCACCGTCCGCACCGCCGCCAAGCCGAATCTGGTCGCTCAGGTCGACCCCGGCGTCACCGTGCAGCAGCAGCTGCGGCCGAAGAGCATCACCCAGCCCAAGCCCGGTGTCTTCATCGCCGACCTCGGGCAGAACTTCGCCGGCTGGAACCGGCTCACCGTGACCGGCCCGGCCGGCACCCGGGTGACCCTGCGGCACGGCGAGATCCTCAACGCCGACGGCACGCTCTACACCGCCAACCTGCGTGCCGCCCAGGCCACGGACACCTTCACGCTCGCCGGGACGGGCGCGCCGGAGGTCTTCGAACCGCACTTCACCGTGCACGGCTACCGGTACGTGGAGCTGACCGGCTTCCCGGGCACACCCACCGCGGACAGCCTCACCGGGCTCGCCGCCTGGACCGACGGCGCCGAGACCGGCACCTTCACCACCAATGATCCGCTGGTCAACCAGTTGCAGCACAACATCCTCTGGGGTGCGCGCTCCAACATGCTGTCCATCCCGACCGACTGCCCGCAGCGCGACGAGCGGCTCGGCTGGACCGGCGACATCGCGGCGTTCGGGGCCACCTCGACGTTCAACTTCGACACCCACGGGCTGCTCACCAAGTTCGCCGACGACCTGGTCGACGCCCAGCGTGCCGACGGGGCGTTCACCGACGTGGCCCCGGCCGTGATCGACGGCGCGGGCAAGGCCGGCTGGGCCGACGCGGGGGTGATCGTGCCGTACACGGTGTGGCAGCGCTACGGCGATCTGTCCGTCGTGGACAAGCACTTCGCGGCCATGGCCCGCTACGTCGACTACCTCAGGTCGACCGCGGGCGCGGACCTGATCCGCGACCACGAGACCTTCGGTGACTGGCTCAACGTCGACGACAACACCCCGAACGACGTCTCCAGCACGGCGTTCTTCGGCTGGTCGGCGCGCCTGCTGTCGCGGATGGCCGCGGCCACCGGGCGTACGGCCGAGGCGACCCGGTACGGCACGCTGGCCGACCAGATCGCGGCGGCGTTCACCAACCGGTTCGTCGCCGCCGACGGGACCGTGGGCAGCAACAGCCAGACCGGGTACGTGCTCGCGCTCGCCTTCGGCCTGGTGCCCGCCGGCCGCGCCCAGGCGGTGGCGGACAAGCTCGCGGCCAAGGTGGCCAGCCGCAACGGGCACCTGTCCGTGGGCTTCATGGGCGTGGAGAATCTGCTGCCGGTGCTGGCCGAGCACGGGCACGCCGACACGGCGTACCGGATCCTGCAGCAGCCGGACTATCCCGGCTGGGGGTACATGAACTCGCGTGGCGCGACCACGGTCTGGGAGCGCTGGGACGGGATCCGGCCCGACGGCTCGCTGCAGGACGTGGGGATGAACTCGTTCAACCACTACGGCCTGGGCTCGGTGGGGGACTGGCTCTACCGCACGGTGGGCGGGGTGGCCCCGGCCGCGCCGGGCTACCGGCAGGTGCTGATCGCCCCCAAACCCGGCGGTACGCTCACCTCCGCGACCGCGTCACTGCAGACGGGGTACGGCCAGACGCGCTCGGAGTGGACCCGCACCGGCTCCACGCTGACGCTGAAAGTGGTGGTCCCGCCGAACGCCACGGCCACGGTCCAGGTCCCGGCGTCGTCCGCGGCTGCTGTCACCGCCCCGGCGGAAGCTGTGCCGCAGGGCTACAGCGGTGGCACGGCGATCTACAGCCTGGCCTCCGGTAGCTACACCTTTACGGCTCAGTAAGGATCTGTCATGGGTTTTCCGCCGCGGGTCGGCTCAGCGGGGTAGGTCGTCGCCTCGGTCGCTTTGAGGCTGGCCCAGACCTCACGACCGGGCTCGAGTCCCAGCTGCACGGCGGCCGCCGGCGTCACGTCGGCGGCCACCGTGATCCCGCCGGTCAGCTCGATGCGCAGCGCGTCCCCGTGCCGGGAGACGGCCACCACGGTGGCCCGCCAGGTGTTGCGGGGGCTCCCGTCGGGGCGCGCCGCGTAGAGGGCGACGGCGGCGGGCGGGAAGGCCACGAACACGTCGCCGTGCAGCGGCGTCGCCGTGGTCAGGGCGAAGTCGTCGGTGATCCGGACCAGCTCGCCGTCCGCCCGGCCGCGGTAGAGGTTGAGTCCCACCAGCCGGGCCACGTACTCGGTGCGCGGCCGGGAGGTGATCGCGGCCGCGTCGCCGGTCTGCACCACCCGGCCGTGCTCCAGGATGACGAGCCGGTCGGCGAGCATCATCGCGTCCAGCGGATCGTGGGTGACCAGCACCGTCGGCCCGGTGTGGGCCGCGAGGTGGCCGCGCAGGTGGGCCCGGGTGTCGAGCCGGGTCCGGGCGTCCAGCGCGGCGAGCGGCTCGTCGAGCAGCAGCAGGCGCGGCCCGGTGGCGAGCGCCCGGGCCAGGGCCACCCGCTGGGCCTGACCGCCGGAGAGCTGCCGCGGCTTCTTGCCGGTGTGTTCGGCGAGCCCGACCCGGCCCAGCAACTCGGCCGCTTCGGCCCGGGCCCGCGCTCGGGGCACGCCCCGGCAGCGCGGTCCGAAGGCCACGTTCTCCACCGCGGACAGATGCGGGAACAGCAGGTAGTCCTGGAAGACCACGCCGATGTGCCGGTGCTCGGGCGCGGTGAACACCTTGGCCGCCGGGTCGTCCAGGCGTTCGCCGTCCAGCTCGAGGTAACCGTCGTCCAGGGCGACCAGTCCGGCCAGCGCCCGCAACGCGGTGGTCTTGCCGGCGCCGTTCGGGCCCAGCAACGCCACCACCTCACCGGCCTCGGCGCGCAGCACGGCGTCCAGCGTGAAGCCGTCCCGCCGGACGATCAGATGCGCGTCCAGGCTCACGGCGCACCCAGCCAGCGGTCACGCAGCCCGGCCAGGATCACCACGCTGACCACGAGCAGCACCAGGCTCAGCACGATGGCCGCGTCCAGGTCCTGTTCCAGGGCCAGATACACGGCCAGCGGCATGGTCTGGGTGCGCCCGGGGAAGTTGCCGGCGAAGGTGATCGTCGCGCCGAACTCACCCAGCGCCCGGGCCCAGCACAGCACCGCCCCGGCTGCCACCCCCGGCCCGATCAGCGGCAGCGTGACCCGCCGGAACGCCGTCCACCGGCTCGCCCCCAGCGTCGCCGCGGCCGCCTCGAAGCGCGGGTCCGCCCCGCGCAGCGCCCCCTCGACGCTGATCACCAGGAACGGCATCGCCACGAACGCCTCGGCCACCACCACTCCGGCGGTGGTGAAGGGCAGGCTGAAACCGAACGTGGCGTCCAGCCACCCGCCGACCAGGCCGCGCCGGCCGAAGACCAGCAGCAGCGCGACCCCGCCGACCACCGGAGGCAGCACCAGCGGCACGGTCACCAGCGCCCGGACCAGCCGCCGGCCGGGAAACCGGGCCCGGGCCAGGAGCCAGGCCAGCGGTACGCCGAGCAGCAGGCACACCACGGTCGCCAGGGTCGCGGTCAGCAGGGACAGCCGCAGGGCCGCCAGTACGCCGGGCTCGGTGAGCCGCTGCGGCAGGGTCGTCCAGGGCGCCCGGATCAGCAGCCCGGCCAGCGGCAGCACGAGGAACGCCAGCCCGATGATCGCGGGGATCGCCAGGGCCAGCGGCGCTCGGGACGGTGACCGGCTCAGGGCTGCTGGAACCCTGCGTCGGTGAGGATCCGCTGCGCCTCGGGGGTCCGGAGGAAAGTCAGGAAAGCGGTCGCGCCGGCCGGATTCGGCGCGTCCTTGAGCGCGACGACCGGGTAGTCGTTGACCGCCCCGGCGGACTCCGGGAACTCGACGCCGTCGACGTCGGCCGCCGCCGCTTTCGCGTCGGTGCGGTAGACCAGCGCGGCGTCCACCTCGCCGAGCTTCACCTTGGCCAGCGCGGCCTTGACGTCCTGCTCCAGGGTCACCGGCGTCAGCCGTACGCCGGCCGCGGACAACGCCTTTCCGGCGGCCGCACCGCACGGCACCTGCTCGGCGCAGAGGGCCACCTTGACGCCGGAGCCGGCCAGGGCGGCCAGCGTGGTCAGCCCCTTCGGATTGCCCTTCGGCACCGCGATGACGAGCTGGTTGCGCGCGAAGGTGACCGGGGTGCCGGTGGCGGCGCCCGCGTCCGTGACCGTCTTCATGGTGGCGGCACTGGCCGCGGCGAACACGTCGGCCGGGGCGCCCGCGGTGATCTGCTGGGCCAGGCCGGCGCTTACACCGAACGACATGCTCACCTCGGCCGACGGGTTGAGCTGCTCGAACTTCGTGCCGATGGCGGTGAACGACTCGGTCAGCGAGGCCGCCGCCAGCACCGTCACGGGTCCGGCGGCGTCGCTGCCGGGGCCGGCTGAACCGGGCGAGCCGCCGCCGACCGGCTCGTCCGAGACCGGGGAACTGCACCCGGAGAGCGCCAGGAGTGCGGCCACCGCGACCGCGGCCAGCCGTCGTGCCCTCATGCGTCGTCCCCACTTTCCACGACCACGGTCGTGGACTTGATCACCGCGGTCGCCGGGGAGCCGACCTCCAGGCCGAGGTCGTCGACGGCCTCCCGGCTCATCAGCGACACCAGCCGGAACGGCCCGGCCTGGATGTCGACCTGGGCCATCACCGCGTCCCGGGTGATCGCCGTGACGATGCCGCGCAGCCGGTTACGGGCCGAGGAGCGCCGGGAACCGGTGTCGGGCTCGTCGGCCAGCGAACGCGCGAACGCGGCCAGATCGGCGCCGGCGACCGTGCGGTGCCCGTGGCCGTCGCGCTCGGCCGCCAGCCGGCCGGCGTCGATCCAGCGGCGCACGGTGTCGACGCTGACCCCGAGCAGCTCGGCCGCCTCACCGATCCGGTACGTCGTCACGATCGCCAGCCTAGGCCGCAGATGCCAGGCCGTCGAGCCGTTCAGGCTCGCAACTGCGTCACTTCAGGTCGCGCAGCTCTCCTTCGAGCAGCACGGTCAGATAGTCGTGCCGTTCGCTGCCGACCGGGATGCCGCGGCTCGGACCCTCGGCCAGCATCAGCGTGTAGAGGTGGACGCGGTAGAGCCCGAGCCGGGTCCGGGCGGCGTCGTCGAGCACCAGGCCGGTCGCGGCGGCGTACCCGCGCAGGAACGGATGCTCCGGCTCCTCCTCGATGCGGTGGAACAGAGCCGGCGACACCAGGTCCAGCAACGGGTCGCCCCACAGGAAGCGTTCGCCGTCGACCAGCCCGGTCAGCCGGCCGCCAGCGGCCAGCACGTTGCCGTCCCAGAGATCGAAGTGCAGCAACGCGGGCCGGGTGACCTGGGCCAGGTTCGCGTGGTGCCGGGCGGCGAGCGCGTCGATCCCCGGTGGCAGCGGTACCTCCCAGTCGGCCGCGTCGGCCAGCAGAGCGGCGATGATCGCGGCGTACGCGGTCGGCCAGTCGGTGCCGGCCGGACGGTCACCGGTGTAGCCGAAGTGCGGGCCGGTGAGCCGGTGCAGGCCGGCGATCGCGGAACCGAGCTGCTCGCGTACCCCTGCCGCCGCGGCCGTCCCGGCGGCGTCCGCCGGCTCGCTCAGGCTGCTGCCGG
>NZ_JBEZGQ010000437.1:0-6652 GCF_040650095.1 Actinoplanes sp. NPDC048791
CGCGGCCGGGCCGGCGGGGCCCGCGGGTGCGGGCTTGCTCGCGGGGCGCAGTGCACCGAGATCGACCGCGCCGCGGGTGAAGATCGACGGAGTGGTCCGTGGGTCGCTCATGGTTATCTAGTCTCGCACGCGCGCCGGACTGTTCGCCGCGCCGCCGGGCTGGTGATATCGGACGTCACAGGGGGTGCGGCCGGTCAGAAGCGGGCGGGCTCGCGGTAGATGCCCCACTCCCCCTTCAGCGCCGCGCAGATCTCGCCCAGGGTGGCCTCGGCCCGGGCCGCGTCGAGCATGGCGGGGATCATGTTCTCCGTCGTCCGCGCGACCGCCACGAGCCGGGCCAGCGCCTGCTCGGTGCGTACCGGATCGCGGCCGGCCTTGCGCTCGGCGAGAGCGCGCTTCTGCTCGATCTCGACCTCGTGGGAGACCCGGAGGATCTCCAGGTCCTTGGCGACCGTGCCGGTGTGCACGTTGACGCCGACGATCCGCTTCTCGCCCTTCTCCAGGGCCTGCTGGTAGACGAAGGCCGCCTCGGCGATGTTGCCGGTGAACCAGCCGTCCTCGATGCCGCGCAGGATGCCGGCCGTCATGCTGCCGTCGTGGCCCAGCTCGCGGATGCGGGTGAAGATCTCCTCGGCCTCCGCCTCGATGCGGTCGGTGAGCGCCTCGAGGTACCACGAGCCACCGAGCGGGTCGGCGACGTTGGTCACGCCGGTCTCCTCCATCAGCACCTGCTGGGTGCGCAGGGCGATCTCGGCGGACTCGTCGGTGGGCAGGGCGAGGGTCTCGTCGAGGGCGTTGGTGTGCAGTGAGTTCGTGCCGCCGAGGATGGCGGCGAGCGCCTCGACCGCCGTACGCACGACGTTGTTGACCGGCTGCTGCGCGGTCAGCGAGACCCCGGCCGTCTGGGTGTGGAACTTCAGCCAGAGCGCCTTCTCGCTGGTGGCGCCGTAGTCGTCGCGCAGGTGCCGGGCCCAGATCCGGCGGGCGGCGCGGAACTTGGCGATCTCCTCGAAGAAGTCGACGTGCGCGTCGAAGAAGAAGCTCAGGCCGGGGGCGAAGGTGTTGACGTCCAGGCCGCGGGAGAGGCCCAGCTCGACGTAGCCGAAGCCGTCGGCCAGCGTGTACGCCAGCTCCTGCGCGGCGGTCGAGCCGGCCTCGCGGATGTGGTAGCCGGAGACGCTGAGCGGCTTGTACTTCGGGATCTCGGCCGCGCAGTACTCCATCAGGTCGCCGATCAGGCGCAGGTGCGGCTCGGGGGCGAAGAGCCACTCCTTCTGCGCGATGTACTCCTTGAAGATGTCGGTCTGCAGGGTGCCGTCGAGCTTGCTGATGTCGGCGCCCTGCCGCTCGGCGGCGGCCAGGTACATCACGAAGATCGGCACGGCGGGGCCGGAGATGGTCATGCTCGTGGTGGTCTGCTGCAGGTCGATGCCGTCGAACAGCACCTCCATGTCGGCGGCCGAGTCGATCGCCACCCCGCAGTGGCCGACCTCGCCGAGCGACTCGGGCTCGTCGGAGTCGCGGCCCATCAGCGTCGGCATGTCGAAGGCCACGCTCAGCCCGCCGCCACCGGCGGCGAGGATCATCTTGTACCGCTCGTTGGTCTGCCGGGCGTTGCCGAACCCCGCGAACTGGCGGATGGTCCAGGTGCGGCCGCGGTAGCCGGTGGGGTACAGGCCGCGGGTGTACGGGAATTCACCCGGCCAGCCGATCCGGTCGAAGTCCGCGTAGGTGTCGCCGTCGGCGGGCCCGTACACGGGCTCGACGGGCATCCCGGACAACGTGGTGAAGTCTGCGTCGCGTTTGCGGGCGGCGTCGTAGCGCTGCTGCCAGCGCTCCCGGCCGGCGGCGATGTCGGCTGCGTCCATGGCGCACATCGTAGGCCCAAAGCTGAACGATCGCTAAGGCCTCGGCCGTCTTGCTCTCACGAAAGCTATGACGTTTTCAGCATGTTCACAGCATGTGCATGAATCGATATATCTACAGGTGTGGCTACCGCCACGGTCCCCCACCGTTCAGGAGTCCCCGTGAAACGATCTCTCGCTGCTGTCGGCTCCGCCCTGCTCATGGGCGGCCTGCTGGCGGGCGTGGGTGCGACGTCGGCTGCCGCCGCGCCCGATCCCCTCTCGCCGTCCGCGCACCGCGCCGCCGTCCAGGCCGGCGCCGCGGACGCATTCGCGCTCAAGGCGAGCGTGAAGGACGCCGACGGTACGAGCCACGTGCGCTACACCCGCACGTACGAGGGCCTGCGGGTGCTCGGTGGCGACTTCGTCCTGCACGGCACCAAGGACGGGGCTCTCCGCCAGGCCTCGGTCGGCCTGGCCGCGCCGCTGAGCCTGAGCACCACCCCGAAGCGGGCTGCCACCACCGCGAGCGCGACCGCCAAGGCGCACTTCACCGGTACGGTCAGCGCGGTCGGCGCCCCGGAGCTGGTCGTCGACGCCACCAGTGGCACCGGCACGCTGGCCTACGAGACCGTCGTCGAGGGCTTCGGTGCGGACGGCCAGACGCCGTCGAAGCTGCACGTCGTCACCGACGCCAACACCGGCGCGGTGCTGAGCTCGTGGGACACCGTGGAGACGGCCACCGGCAACAGCGTCTACTCCGGGGCGGTGTCGATCACCACGACCCAGGTGTCGACCTCCAGCTTCAGCCTCAAGGACGCGGCGCACGGCAACGGCACCACCTGCGACATGAACAACAAGACCTCGGGCACGTGCACGCTGTTCACCGACGCGGACAACGTGTGGGGCACCGGCGCCACCTCCAACCGGCAGTCGGCCGCGGTGGACGCGCACTACGGCGCGGCAAAGACCTACGACTACTACAACAGCACCTTCGGCCGGAAGGGCATCTTCAACAACGGCACCGGCGTCCCGTCGCGGGTGCACTACGGCAACGCGTACGTCAACGCGTTCTGGGACGGCTCCTCGATGACCTACGGCGACGGCAGCGGCAACACCCGCCCGCTGGTCTCGCTGGACGTGGCCGGCCACGAGATGTCGCACGGCGTCACCGAGCGCACCGCCAACCTGACCTACTCCGGTGAGTCCGGCGGCCTGAACGAGGCCACCTCCGACATCTTCGGCACGATGGTCGAGTTCTACGCGGCCAACAGCACCGACGCCGGCGACTACCTGGTCGGCGAGAAGATCAACATCAACGGCAACGGCAAGCCGCTGCGCTACATGTACAACCCGACGCTGGACGGCAAGGGCATCGGCTGCTGGTCGAGCACCACCAAGAACGTCGACGTGCACTACTCCTCCGGCGTCGGCAACCACTTCTTCTTCAACCTGGCCGAGGGCAGCGGCGCCACCGCGTACGGCACCTCGCCGCTGTGCGGCTCGGCCACCGCGGTGACCGGCATCGGCCGCACCAAGGCCGCCGCCATCTGGTACCGGGCGCTGAGCACCTACTTCACCTCCAGCACCAACTACAAGGCCGCCCGCGGCTACACCCTCTCCGCGGCGACCGACCTCTACGGCCGGTGCGGCACCGAGTACAAGGCCGTGCAGAAGGCCTGGACCGCGGTCAACGTGACCGGCACCGACGCGGCCTGCTGACGCACCGGACAGATCGACAGTGCTGAGGATGCCCGGCGGTGCCACGAGCACCGCCGGGCATTACCGTGTCGCCATGAAGATCATGAGGCTGATCGCCGTCGTCGCGGTGATCGCCGGCGTGGTGCTCACCGCGGCCGGGCCGGCGACCGTGACCGGCCTGCTGCCGTTCTTCACGATCCAGAGCAATGTCGCGTACGGCGTCTTCGCGGCCTGGGCGGCGTTCCGGGGCCGCGACACTCCGGCGGCTCTCAAGGGCGCGGTCACCCTCTACGTCGCGATCACCGGGCTGGTCTACCACCTCGTGCTGACCAATCCCGCCAGCGGCTTCGCCGTCGACCCGGTGCACCGCAATCTGCCCGAGGCGATCGGCAACCAGCTGCTGCACACCGTGGTGCCCCTGCTCGCGGTGCTCGACTGGCTGGTCTTCGACGAGCGGGGCCGCTTCCGGTGGCGCCACGCGTTGTACTGGCTGGCCTTCCCGCTGGGCTACCTGGCCTTCGCGCTGATCCGGGGCCTTGTCGTGGACAAGTACCCGTACCCGTTCATCGACGTGAACGAGCTGGGCTACGACGGCGTCTCGATCAGCTCGGCCGGCTTCGCCGTCGCCTTCTGGATCCTCGGCCTGCTCTTCGTGGCGATCGACCGCTGGAGCGGCCGGCTGCTGCGCCGGCACCGCGCGGCGGCCTCGACCACTACTTGATGCCGTTCTCCTCGCAGAGGGCGGCGAAGCGACCCGCGCAGACGGCCTTCTTCTCGACGAAGCCGTCCTTGATCACCCGGTCGATGTTCGTCTTGTCGATGGCCGTCGGCGGCAGCAGCACCGACGCCACGTACGCGCCCGACTCAGGGTCCTTGACCTGGCCCTTCACCGCGGGCTTCTCGCCCTTGTACAGCTTGATGGCGAGGTCGGCGGCCGCCTCGGCCTCCTTCTTGATCTCCTTGTAGACCGTCATGCACTGGTCACCGGCGAGGATGTTCTGCAGGCCCTGGATGGTGGCGTCCTGGCCGGTCACCGGGACGATGCCGTTCTTCTTGTCCTTCTTCAGGACCTCGATCGCCGCGTTGCCCAGGCCGTCGTTGGCGGCCAGCACCCCGTCGATCTGCTTGCCGGTCTGCTGCCACATCTCCGCGAAGACCACGCCGGCCTCCTTGTTGTTCCAGTCGGTGACCGACTGGTCCGGGCCCTTCATGAAGGAGCCGTCGTCGTACCGCTGCTGCAGGACCGTGTCGTAACCGACCTTGAACAGGGTCGCGTTGTTGTCGGTCGGGGAGCCGTTCAGGTCGGCCACCAGCGGCAGCTTGGCCTTCTTGTCGGCCAGGCACTTGACCAGGCCCTCGCCCTGGAGCTTGCCGACCGCGACGTTGTCGAAGCTGACGTAGTAGTTCGCGCCGCCGTTGAGCGTCAGCCGGTCGTAGTCGATGGTCTTGACGCCCGCGGCCTTGGCCTTGTCGAGCACGGCCTTGCCGCTGGCCGGGTCGAGGTTGACCGTCATCAGGACCTTGACCCCGCTGGCGATCATGCTGTCGGCGATCTGCACGAACTTCGCCTTGTCGCCCTGCGCGTTCTGGATGTCCAGCGGCACGTCGGCGGCGTCGAAGGCGGCCTTCAGCAGCTTCGGGTCGTCGGTGCCCCAGCGCTGCGACGTGGTGGTGTCGGGCAGGATGACGCCGACCTTGCCGCTCCCGGTGCCACCACGGGGCCCGCCACCGCTGGAGCCGGCGCCGTCACCGTCATCGTCGGTGCAGGCGGCGGTGCCACCGAGGGTGAGCAGACCCACCGCTACCAGAGCGGCCATTTTCGTACGCATCGCGACTTCCTCCCGGGCACAGGGCGGCAAGGTTACCAGGCATCGGTGCTGGGTAACCCGTTGATCGCGACCGCGACTGAATGGATACGCATCGCTACCGAAGGTCACTGGCAGTCAGCTGCCGGCGGGCTTCCTTCACCGCGTACATGGCCATGTCGGCCGCGTGCAGCAGGCTGTCCGGGTCGTGCTCGCCGGGCCGTCCGGTGGCCAGGCCGACACTGGCCCGCAGCGGCACGTCGGCGGAGCGGATCCGGACGGTGCCCGCCAGGCCGCCGGTCAGCTCCCGCACCACCTCGGCTCCCCGCGCGGCGGCCAGCCCGGGCATCAGGACGGCGAACTCGTCACCACCCAGCCGGGCCACGGTGTCGCCCGCGCGCACCCCGGCGCGCAGCCGGCGGGCCACCTCGATCAGCAACTGGTCGCCGGTGGCGTGCCCGAACGCGTCGTTGACCGGCTTGAAGTCGTCGAGGTCGATGAGCAGCACGGTCACCGGCCCGGCGGCCAGCCCCTCGTCCAGCAGCCGCATGAACAGCCCGCGGTTGGCCAGGCCGGTGAGCGCGTCGTGGTAGGCCAGCTCGGTCAGGCGGGCGGTGAGCTCGTCGCGTTCGCGCAGCAGCTCGGTGATGTGCCGCAACGCGTTCAGCTGCCGGCCGATCACCAGCACCGTGGTCACCGACGCCCCGATGCCGACCACCCACGAGCGCGCGTCCAGGCCCCGGGTCAGCAGCACGGTCAGGGTCAGGGCCCACACGGCGGCCATCCCCGCGTACGGCAGCACGCTGTACGGCCGGCGCCGCTCCCGCGTACCGGGCTGCGGCGTGCTGCCCGCACCGAGCTGCTGGATGCGGGCCACCAGGGCCAGCAAGGTGCTCGCGACCACGTTGCCGGCGAGCAGCCAGGGTGTGTACCGCGGCATCAGGTAGACCGAGCTCGGCACCGTCTGCAGCACGGCCTGCAAGACCGCCGCGGCACCTCCGGCGATCCCGCACATCCGGGTGAACGGGGTCCGCCCGCTGAGCACCAGCCGGAGCACCGCGAAGATCGCCACGAGGAAGATCCCGGGCATCACCAGCAGCGCCACGACCAGGCTGAGCGCCCAGCCGGCGTCCCGCGGCCCGGCCGGCACCTCGAAGAGCCAGAGACCGAACGTCGTGGCCGCGGCGAGCACCGTGGCCGCGTCGAGGTGCAGCCGGGCCCGGGCACTGCTCGTCAGCTCGCCGAGCGGGTAGCGCAGCAGGCCGGCGACCAGCAGCACCATCCCGACCGCGACCGAGCCGA
>NZ_JBEZGQ010000438.1:0-6631 GCF_040650095.1 Actinoplanes sp. NPDC048791
GGCCGCCGCCGCGGCGGCGGGCGGGGTCCGGGTGTCGCCGCTGTGGCTGGTGGCGGCGCTGGCCGTGCACGCCGTCGGCGAGGTGACCTTCGCCCCCGTCGGGATCAGCATGACCACCGGCGCCGCGCCGCCCGCCTTCATGAGCCAGATGGTCGCGTTGTTCTGGCTCTCCGCCGCGCTCGGCGCGGGCGTGGGCGGGCACGCCGTCGACCTCTCCGGCGGCGACTCCCCCGATCCCGGCTTCTTCCTGGCGCTGGGCCTGCCGGCGTTCCTGGCCGCTGCCGCCCTGCTCGCCTTCGCTCGCCCGCTGAAGCGCCGCCTCCAGGCCGGGAGCACCCACCGAGCCTTCACCGCGCCTCGATCCCGTCTCTAGGAGCCGATGACACCGTCCGGTGGGTAACCGCATCGAAGGGAGACAGCCGTGCAGAACGTGCGGGCCGAAAAGGTCACCGCCGACGCCGTGCCGGCGAATCGCCGGCGCGGAGGCGACATCCGGGTGGTCCTGAGCCCCCGGACGGTCGGCGCCACCTCCGGGTTCATGGGGACCGTCACGCTGCAGCCCGGTGAGTTCGTCGCCGAGCACTACCACCCGCACTCCGAGGAGTTCCTCTACGTGGTGTCCGGTGACCTCCTCCTGAGGCTCGACGGTCAACCCCTGCCGCTGAGCGCCGGCGAAGGCACGATGGTGGCGATCGGCGTACGGCACCGCCTGGAGAACACCGGCGACACCACCGCGTTCCTGGTCTTCCACCTCAGCCCGCTGGCGCCGCGGCCCGAACTGGGGCACGTCGACACCGAGCCGCTGCCCGGCGCCGCCGAGCCGGCACCGACCGTCGGATGAGCGCGGTCGAGCCGGGCACCCGGCGGGCCGTCATCACCGGAATCGGCGTGATGGCCCCCGGCGGCACCGACGTCAAGGCGTTCTGGCAACTGCTCACGGCGGGCCGGACCGCCACCCGGGACATCACGCTGTTCGACGCCACCGGGTTCCGCTCCCGGATCGCCGCCGAATGTGACTTCGACCCGGCCGCCGAAGGACTGTCACCGCAGGAGATCCGGCGGATGGACCGCGCCGCCCAGTTCGCCGTCGTCTGCGCCCGGCAGGCGATCCGCGACAGCGGCCTGGAACCGGACCCGGACCGGGCCGGACGCACCGGGGTCAGCATCGGTAGCGCGGTCGGCTGCACGATGGGCCTGGAGGAGGAATACGTCGTCCTCAGCGACGGCGGCCGGAACTGGCTGGTGGACAGCTCCTACGGCGTCCCGCACCTGTACGGCTACATGGTCCCCAGCACGCTGGCGGTCGAGGTCGCCCGTGACAGCGGCGCCGAGGGCCCGGTCTCGCTGACCTCCACCGGCTGCACATCCGGCCTCGACGCGGTCGGGTACGCGGCCCGCCTCATCGAGGAGGGCCGCACCGACGTGATGATCGCCGGGGCCACCGACGCACCGATCTCGCCCATCACGGTGGCCTGCTTCGACGCCATCAAGGCGACCTCGCCGAACAACGCCGACCCCGGGCACGCCTCCCGCCCCTTCGACGACACCCGGGACGGCTTCGTGCTCGGCGAGGGCGCCGCGGTGTTCGTGCTGGAGGAACGCGAGCACGCGGCCCGGCGGGGGGCCAAGGTGTACGCCGAGGTGCTCGGCTTCGCCGGGCGCGGCAACGCGTACCACATGACCGGTCTCAAGCCCGACGGCCGGGAGATGGCCGAGGCCATCCGGCACGCCATGCGTCAGGCGGCGATCGGGCCGGGCGACATCGACTACATCAACGCGCACGGCTCCGGCACCCGCCAGAACGACGTGCACGAGACCGCCGCGTTCAAGGCGGCCCTGGGCGAGCGGGCGTACCAGGTCCCGGTCAGCTCGATCAAGTCCATGGTCGGGCACTCGCTGGGGGCGATCGGCTCGATCGAGATCGCGGCCAGCGCGCTGGCGATCGAACACGACACTGTGCCGCCCACCGCCAACCTGCACCGTCGTGACCCCGACTGCGACCTCGACTACGTGCCGGTCGAGGCCCGCGCCCACCGCACCGACGTGGTGCTCACCGTGGGCAGCGGGTTCGGCGGGTTCCAGACCGCGATGGTGCTCGGCGCCCCGGGGCGGGACGCATGCTGACCACGGCGGGCGAACGAGCGGTGGTCACCGGCCTCGGGATCGTCGCGCCGAACGGGCTCGGCAGCACCGACTACTGGGCCGCGACCCTGCGCGGGCAGAGCGGAATCGCCCGGCTGAGTCGCTTCGACCCGTCGTCGTACCCGACCACGCTGGGCGGTGAGATCGCCGGCTTCGCCACCCGCGGCACGGTGCCGGGCCGGCTCGTGCCCCAGACCGACCGCTGGACCCACTTCGGCCTGTACGCGACCGACCTGGCGCTGACGGACGCCGGCGTCGACCCGGCCGAGCTCGACGAGTACGAGATGGCCGTGGTCACCGCCAGTTCCTCCGGTGGCACGGAGTTCGGGCAGCGCGAGATCCAGGCGTTGTGGTCACACGGGCCGGACCACGTGGGCGCGTACCAGTCGATCGCCTGGTTCTATGCGGCGACCACCGGACAGATCTCGATCCGGCACGGCATGCGCGGACCCTGCGGGGTGCTGGCCGCCGAACAGGCCGGTGGGCTGGACGCGCTGGCGCACGCCCGGCGGCTGCTCGGCGACGGGCCGCGGTTGGTGGTCAGCGGCGGCACGGATGCGTCGCTGTGCCCGTACGGGCTGGTCGCCCAGCAGGCCGGCGGGCGGCTGAGCCCGGTCACCGACCCGGCCCGGGCCTACCTGCCGTTCGACCGGGACGCCACCGGCTATGTGCCCGGTGAGGGCGGCGCCATCATGATCGTCGAGGCGCACACCGCCGCGGCGGCCCGGGGCGCCCGGATCTACGGCGAGATCGCCGGGCACGCCGCCACCTTCGATCCGGGACCACGCTCGGGGCGCCCACCGGCTCTGCGCCGGGCCGTCGAGCTGGCGTTGCACGACGCGGCCATCCCGGCCGAGGCCGTCGACGTGGTGTTCGCGGACGGTGCCGGCGTGCCCGAGCTCGACCGCGTCGAGGCCGAGGCGATCGAGGCGGTCTTCGGGCCGTACGGCGTACCCGTGACGGTCCCGAAGACGCTCACCGGCCGGCTGTACGCGGGCGGGGGCTCACTGGACGCGGCCACCGCGCTGCTCTGCCTGCGCGACGGCGTGATCCCGTCGACCGCCGGAGTCGACCGGATCGCCGCGGACTACCGGCTCGACCTGGTGACCGGCGCGCCCCGGACCGCACCCGTGCGTACCGCTCTGGTGCTGGCCCGCGGCTACGGCGGCTTCAACTCCGCTCTGGTGCTGCGCGCACCCGGCGGCACCACCGACTGACAGCTCCACCGACGAGGGGAAGGTCATGGCACAGCTCACCATGGACGACGTCCGCCAGATCCTGCTGGCCAGCGCGGGCGACGACGACGACATCGATCTGCACGGCGCCATCGACGAGGTCGCGTTCGGCGACCTCGGTTACGACTCGCTGGCGCTGCTCGAGGTGCAGTCCCAGCTGCAGCGGCGGTATCCGGTGAAACTGCCGGACGGCTGGCCCGCACCGGGCACCACCCCGGCCGACCTGCTCCGGCACGTCAACGGCCTGCTGCCGGTGGAGGTGTCCGGTGCCGGAACGCACTGACAACACGATCGTCATCGCGGCGCCGCTGGACCTGGTCTGGCGGATGACCAACGACCTCAGGTCCTGGCCGTCGCTGTTCAGCGAGTACGCCGCCGTGGACATCCTCGAGGAGCAGGCGGGGACGACCCGCTTCCGGCTCACCATGCACCCGGACGAGCAGGGCAACACGTGGAGCTGGGTCTCCGAGCGCACCCCGGACGTCGCCACGCGCACGGTGACCGCCCGGCGGGTCGAGACCGGCTGGTTCGAGCACATGGACATCAACTGGGAGTACCGCGAGGTCCCCGGCGGCGTCGAGATGCGCTGGATCCAGTCCTTCACGATGCGGCCGGACTCCCCCGTCGACGACGCCGCGATGACCGACCGGCTCAACCGCAACACCGCCGTCCAGATGACCCGCATCAAGGGTCTCGTCGAACAGGCCGCGCTGACCGCGGCCGGCAAGGAGAACCCGATGGGCCTGTCCCTCTCCGGCCACAACGTGCTCGTCACCGGCGGCACCCGCGGCATCGGCCGGGTCACCGCGCTGGCCCTGGCCCGGGCCGGCGCCAATGTCGCGGTCTGCCACCGCACCCCGGGTGAGGCCGCCGACACCCTGGCCCTGCACCTCAAGGAGCTCGGTGACGACAACCACGTCATCGTGGCCGACGTCGCCGACGAGGCGCAGGTGCGGCGGCTGCTCGGCGAGGTCGGTGACCGGCTGGGATCGCTGTCGGGCGTGGTCGCCAACGCGGGGGCGATCAGCCACATCCCGTTCGACGAGATGCCGCTGGCCGAGTGGAAGCGGATCATCGACACCAACCTGACCGGGGCGTTCCTGGTGGTGCAGGCCGCTCTGCCGCTGCTGACGGAGAAGTCCTCGGTGGTGCTGATCGGCTCGAAGGTCGCCCAGGTCGGGCTCGCGCAGCGGACCCACTACACGGCGTCGAAGGCGGCGCTGGTCGGCTTCGCCCGCTCGCTGTGCAAGGAACTGGGCCCGCGCGGCGTCCGGGTCAACGTGCTCGCGCCCGGCGTCATCGAGACCGAGGAGTCGGCGAAGCTGCCGGCGGAACGGCGCAAGGCCTACGAGTCGATCACCGCGCTGCGCCGGCTGGGCGACGCCGAGGAGATCGCCGGCGTCGCAGCGTTCCTGCTCAGCGACCTGTCCAGCTACGTCACCGGCGAGACGATCAACGTGGACGGAGGGATCTGAGATGGCCGGTCGGGTCCGCGCGGGCTGCCGCGCGGCCGGCCGGGCCCTGTGGCTCGGCCTGATCGCCTACGGACGCGCCACGGCGCTGTGCGGGCTGCCGCCGGACGACGACCGGGCCGCCGCGGGGGCCGCCCGCTGGGTGGCCGGCCCGGCGCCCGGGCAGGCCACTGCCTTCGCCGCCTACAGCCCGCAGGAACAGGCGCTGTTCCGGCAACTCGACGACATCAGACCGCAACGGTACGCCGGGAGGCCTCTCGATGACTGACGCGATGACCAGAGCGGTGCCACGGACCGCACCGCCGACCTCGACCGCCGACTGGGTGCGCTGCGACGGCTGCCACGGCCTCGTCTACGGCCCCCGGTACGCCCGGGACCTCAACGTCTGCCCGCTGTGCGGCCGGCACGGTCCGGTCACCGCCCACGAACGGCTGGAGCAGCTGCTCGATCCGGGCTCGCGGGCGGACATCCCGACCGTACGGACCGATCCCGATCCTCTGGGTTTCACCGACACCCGGCCGTACCCGCAGCGCCTGGCGCTGGCCCGGGCCGCGACCGGGCTGACCGACGCCGTCATCGCCGCCCACGGCACCGTCGAGGGCCGGCCGCTGGTGATCATCGCGATGGACTTCCGTTTCCTGGGTGGCAGCCTGGGCGTCGCGGTCGGGGCGACGATCGTGCGGGCGGCCGACGAGGCTCTCGCCGCCCGGGTGCCGTTCGTGATGGTCACCGCCTCGGGCGGCGCGCGCATGCAGGAGGGCGTGCTGGCGCTGATGCAGATGGCGCGCACCGCGCAGGCGCTGGCCGAGCTCGACGAGGCCGGGCTGCTGACCGTCACGGTGGTCGCGGATCCGACCTACGGCGGGGTGGCCGCCTCGTACGCGTCGCTCGCCGACGTCGTCCTGGCCGAGCCGCAGGCCCGGCTCGGGTTCGCCGGTCCGCGGGTCATCGCCCAGACCATCGGCGCCGAGCTGCCCCCGGGGTTCCAGCGGGCGGACTTCCTGCTCGCGCACGGCCTGGTGGACCGGATCGTGCCGCGGGCCGGCCTGCGGCCGGTGCTGGGCCACCTGCTGGTGGTCAACGACCCGCCGGGCGAGCCCGTGGAGCTACCACCGGTGCCGGCCGGGGACGACCGCCCGGCCAGCGAGCAGGCCTGGGAGGTGGTCCGGCTGGCCCGCCACCTGGACCGGCCGACCACCTCGGACTACATCGAGGACCTGTGCACCGGCTTCGTCGAGCTGCACGGCGACCGTACAGGCGCGGACTGCCCGGCGATCCTGGGCGGGATCGCCGTGTTCGGCTCCCGCCCGGTGGTCGTGATCGGCCACCAGAAAGGGCACACCACCCGGGAGCTGGTCGCCCGCGACTTCGGCATGGCGCGGCCGTCGGGTCAGCGCAAGGCGGCCCGCCTGCTGCGCCTGGCCGCCAAGCTCGGGCTGCCGGTGATCACCTTCATCGACACCCCGGGCGCCCATCCCGGGGTGGACGCCGAGGAGGGCGGCCAGGCCGGGTCGATCGCGGAGAACATCCGGCTGATGGCCCGGCTGCCGGTGCCGACCGTCGCGGTGATCACCGGCGAGGGCGGCAGCGGCGGGGCCCTGGCGCTGGCCGTCGCGGACCGGGTGCTGGCCTGCGCCAACGCCGTGTACTCGGTGATCAGTCCGGAGGGTTGCGCGGCGATCCTCTGGAAGGAGCCGGCGGCGACACCGCAGGCGGCCGAGGCGCTGCGGCTGCGCGCGCCCGACCTGCCGATCGTCTCGCCGCACGGGCACGTCGACCCGC
>NZ_JBEZGQ010000439.1:0-6630 GCF_040650095.1 Actinoplanes sp. NPDC048791
GCAGCCCGCCGGTCTGCGCGGCCAGGCTGCGGTGGTTGCCGTCCGCGACGACCAGCTCGCCGCCGCCGGCCAGCGCGGTCAGCTCGTCCTGCAGCGGACCGGCGGGAATCACCCAGATGGCGTGCGTGCGGCCGCTCTGGTCGGTGTCGGTGGCGGCCGGCGCACCGGCCGCGTCGCTCGCCGCGGCCAGCGCGGCGTGCAGCTCCTCGCCCATGCCGGTCTGCAGCAGCAGCACCGGGGAGAGCAGGGTCTGCAGGGCATCGGCCAGGGCGACGCGCTCGCGCACCTTGGCGATGAACACGTCCTCGTTGCGGATGACCAGCCCGGGCTCGTCGGCGCTGGTGGAGATCTGGTCGGTGTCGACCAGCGCCCAGAGACCGTACGCCGTGGGCTCGCCGGCCGCGGTGATCCGGTAGAGGACCACGACCTGCTCAGCGGGCGTGTAACTGCCCTCGGCCTTGTCCCGCGCGAGCCGCTGGGCGGCGTCGCCGAGGCAGTCGAGGAACGACTTGCCCAGGGACTCGGGTGCCCGGTGGGGCATCTCGATGGCGAGCGCGCTGTGCGGGTTCGCGGCGATGATCGCGGTGATCTCGGCATCGTCGGCGAACTCGTCGTAGTTCTGCGCGCCGGTGCCGCCAGTGGTGATCCAGGCCCGGCTGATCGGGTGCACGACCGTCATGCCGCGAACCTACCGACCGGCTGTGACAGTCGTGCGCACACCCCGGTGTGTTCCCACGCTCACTTCGAGCGGCGGGCCCGCCCGTACGCGGGCACCGACGGCATGTTGCCGCGCATCTTGGCCTGCTTCGCCTTGCGGACCGCCGCGACGGGCGGACCCGCCTCAGCCACCGGGAAGGCGGTGACAGTGACGGGCGGCGCCACCATCGCGGCGACATCCGCCGGCAGATTGGGGCAGAAGCTGTCCCACACACCACGATGCACAGCGATCGTGGAAGTGGCAACGCTGTCGGACTCGGCCATCAGAGCCTCCGGTCAGATGTGGTTCTCACTACATCCAACGACTGGCCGGAGGCTCAGGTGGCGATTCAGTCGAAGATGGGGTCCTGGTCGCGGCTGCGCTTGAGCTCGTAGAAGCCCGGCGTGCCCGCGACGAGCAGGACGCCGTCCCAGAGCTTGCCCGCCGCGTCACCCTTCGGGGCCGGCGTGACCACCGGGCCGAAGAAGGCGACCTTCTCCCCCTCGACCGGGCCCGGCGCGTGGATCACCGGCGTGCCGACGTCCGTGCCGACCGGCTTCATGCCGGCGTTGTGGCTGGCCTTCAGCGCGTCGTCCCAGGCGTCACTGCCGGCCGCGTCGGCCAGCGCCGGGTCGAGGCCCACCTCGGTCAGCGCCTCGGTGTAGAGCTTCTCGTCCAGCTCGTACTTCTGCAGGTGGATACGGGTGCCGAGGGCCGTGTACAGGTCGCGCAGGACCTGCGGGCCGGCGGCTTCGGCGGCGGCGATGCAGACCCGGACCGGGCCCCATCCCTTGGCCATGAGGTCCTGGTACTGCTCGGGCAGGTCACGGCCCGCGTTGAGCACCGAGAGACTCATGACGTTGAACGTGATGTCGACCGGCCGGACCTTCTCCACCTCGAGCAGCCAGCGCGAGGTCATCCAGGCCCAGGGGCAGATCGGGTCGAACCACATGTCGACCGCGGAGCGTTCAGTCATACCTCTGATCCTGCCCCTTTCCGCCCGCACCCGGCGGTGACATGCGCCACCGGTCAAGCGCATAGGGTGACGTGGAAAGCTCTAGGTCGGGGCGACGAAGCCTGGACCAGCATGGAGGAGAGTGAACGTGGCCGGAGTTCGTAACCTGACCCAGGTCGAGGCCGCCGAGCGGGCCCGCCTGCTCGAGGTGACCGGGTACGACATCGCCTTGGATCTGACCGACGGCCAGGGCGGGCCCGGGGCCGGCACCTTCCGTTCGACCACCGAGGTCACGTTCCGCTGCGCCGAGCCCGGCGCCGAGACGTTCATCGAGGTGGCGGCGGCGAGTGTCCGGTCGGCGGTGCTCAACGGCACCCCGGTGGACCTGTCCGGCTGGTCGGCCGAGCGGGGCCTGGCCCTGACCGGCCTGGCGGCGGACAACACCCTGGTCGTCGACGCCGACTTCGCGTACTCGGCGAGCGGGCAGGGCCTGCAGCGCAGCGAGGACCCGGTCGACCAGGAGATCTACCTGTACAGCCAGTTCGAGACGGCGGACGCCCAGCGGGTCTACGCCGCCTTCGACCAGCCCGACCTGAAGAGCATCTTCACCTGGCACGCCACGGTCCCGGGGCACTGGAAAGTCGTGTCCAACATGCCCGTGGACTCCACGGCCGAGGCCGCCGGCGGCGCCAAGACGGTGCATTTCAGCACGTCGCCGCGGATGAGCACGTACATCACCGCGCTCTGCGCCGGGCCGTACCACGAGGTGCGGGACAGTCACGACGGCATCGAGCTGGGCATCTTCTGCCGGGCGTCGATGGCGCAGTATCTCGACCCGGACGACCTGTTCCTGATCACCAAGCAGGGCTTCGACTTCTTCCACGAGCAGTTCGGCGTGCGGTATCCGCTGCCCAAGTACGACCAGCTCTGGGTGCCCGATTTCAACGCCGGCGCGATGGAGAACTTCGGCTGCGTCACGCACGCCGAGGCGCACTACATCTTCCGCTCGCAGGTCACCGACTACGAGTACGAGCAGCGCGCCAACACGATCCTGCACGAGCTGGCCCACATGTGGTTCGGCGACCTGGTCACCATGCGCTGGTGGAACGACCTGTGGCTGAACGAGTCGTTCGCCGAGTGGGCCAGCCACTGGTGCAACACCTCGGCGACCCGCTTCACCGACGCGTGGTCGACGTTCCTGTCCGTCCGCAAGGCCTGGGGCTACCGGCAGGACCAGCTCTCCTCGACCCACCCGGTCTACTGCGAGATGCCGGACCTGGAGGCCGTCGAGGTCAACTTCGACGGCATCACGTACGCCAAGGGCGCGAGCGTCATCAAGCAGCTCGTCGCGTACGTCGGGCTGGACTCGTTCCTGGCCGGGCTGCGGGCGTACTTCCAGCGGCACGCCTGGGGCAACGCCACCTTCGACGACCTGCTCACCGAGCTGGAGACGGCGTCCGGCCGGGAGCTGCGCAAGTTCGCCGCCCAGTGGCTGGAGACCGCCCAGGTCAACACGCTGCGCCCGGTGCTGACCATCGGCGGCGACGGCGCGTACGAGAAGGTCGTGGTCAAGCAGGAGGCGCCCGCCGCCTATCCCACGCTGCGCACCCACCGCATCGGCGTCGGCCTCTACGACGTGCGGGGCGACCGGCTGGTGCGCCGCGACCTGCTTGAGATCGACGTGAGCGGCGAGGAGACCGAGATCCCCGCGCTGGCCGGTGTGCCGGCCGCGGACGTGCTGCTGCTCAACGACGACGACCTGACGTACGCGAAGCTGCGCCTGGACGAGCGCTCGATGGCTGCGGTCGTGCAGCACATCGACGGTTTCGAGTCGTCCCTGCCGCGGGCGCTGTGCTGGGCCGCGGCCTGGGACATGCTGCGCGACGCCGAGCTGGCCGCCCGCGACTACCTGGCCCTGGTCGGCACCGGCCTGCCCAAGGAACGCGACATCAACCTGACCACCGCGACCCTGCGGCAGGCGGCCACGACGCTGACCATGTACGCGGACCCGGCGTGGGCGCCGACCGGCTGCGCGCTGCACGCCGACACCGCCCGGGCGGCGCTGGCGGCGGCCGAGCCGGGCAGCGGCTTCCAGCTCGCCTGGGCACGGGCCTTCATCAACGCCGGCCGCGGCGAGGACGACCTCGTGGTGCTCCGCGGCTGGCTGTCCGGTGCCGGCGTGCCCGAGGGGCTGACCATCGACACCGAGCTGCGCTGGTCGCTGCTGGAGGCGCTGGCGGCCCGGGGCGCGGCGACCGAGGAGGAGATCGCCGAGGAGCTGGCCGCGGACCGGACGGCCAGCGGTGAGCGGGAGGCGGCGCTGGCCCGGGCGCTGCTGCCGACGCCGGAGAACAAGGCGCGGGTGTGGGCGCAGCTGACCGGCGAGGAGAAGCTGCCGAACTGGCTCAGCCGGTCGCTGCTGCAGGGTTTCCAGACGTCCTCGCAGGTGGAGCTGACCGCGCCGTACGCGCCGAAGTTCTTCGAGGTGGTCGACGACGTGTGGGCGCGTTCCGACAGTGAGCCCGCGCAGGAGTTCGCGATGCTGGCCTACCCGGCGTACCAGGTCAGTGAGGAGACGGTCGCGCTGACCGACGCCTGGCTGGCCGGCGACGGGCACTCCCCCTCGCTGCGCCGGCTGGTGGCCGAGGGCCGTGACGGTGTGCTGCGGGCGCTGAAGGCCCGGGCGAAGGACGCCGCCGCCGGTTGATGAGTTTGTGCGGGTCGTGCGGGACTGAATCCGCACGACCCGCGAAACTTACGGCGCCCGAAACCCGGCGGAAACAACTTAGCGTGAGTACGCTGGCACTCCACGGCGTTGGAGGTGGTCCGGTGGCGATCGGTACGAACTCACTGCCGAGGTGGACCGCCCCGGACGGCCGCTGGACGGAACCGGACCTGCACCTGTTCCCGCAGGACGGCCACCGCTACGAGATCGTCGACGGCAGCCTGCACGTCACCCCACCGCTGGACGGCCCGCACGAGGCCGTCGTCCGGGCCGTGCTGACCACGTTGCGCGGCGCCGCCCCGAGCGGCTGGTGGATCTGCGCCCGGCTCGGCATCGAGGCCGGCGCCAGCAACCTGATCCCGGACGTGACCGTGCTGAAGCCGCAGTCGTCCGGGGCGATCTGGGCCGACCCGGCCGACGTCGCCTGCGTGATCGAGGTCGAGACCGACACCAGCCGCCGCTACGACCGGCTGCTCAAGCCCACCCTGTACGCCGACGCGGGCATCGCCGCCTACTGGCGGATCGAGCCGGACCCGGCGCCGGTGCTGCACACCTACACCCTGGGACCCGAGGGTTACCTGCCCCGGCAGACGATTCGGGGCGACGACCTGGTGCAGGTCGACGCCCCGTTCCCGGTCCGGGTTGCCCCGTCCGCTTGGCTCTAGTGCCGGCCGGCGTGTGAGGCCAACTGGTCCAGCCCGGCGAGCACGCCCCCGGCGAGGTCACCGCCGGCGAACGACGCCGCCATCGACAGCGCCGCCAGCTTGGCGTCGCGGTCGGAGATGCGCTTGCGGGCGTCGCTGCCGGTGACAATCTCCAGGACCCGCTGGTTCGGCGAGATGGCGACCAGGACGGCCCTGGCCGCGCCGTCGAGCTGGCGGTGCAGCTGCTCGGCATACTCCCGGGTCGGCTCCTCGAGGTCGCCGATGTAGACGCTGAAGGTCAGGCCGGTCTGCTGGTCGGCGACGCGCAGCGCCTCGTCCAGGCGCAGCAGCTGCCGGGTGGTGAACGGCCCGTCCAGCGCGTCGATGCCCGCGTCGGACGTCGACAGCTCGGGCTCCTCGCTCAGGGTCGGGCCGCCGGGCTCGTCCAGCGCGGTCAGCGGCTGCTCGGCGGGGCCGCTGACGATGGCCTGGTGCTCACCAACGGTCACTTGCGCCTCCTGTGGTGCCGGGCCGGACCTGCATGCCCGTGGCGTCCTCGAGGACACCCGGGGGCAGCTCCGGAGCGGACGAGGTCTTGCCGCCGAATGCCGGGCTCACCTGCGCCGGCGACGCGAGGAACCAGATCGGCTTGAAGTCGTACGGCCGGCCGGGACGGTAGCGGCGCGCGGGCCGGCTCCGGCTGGAACCGGCGGCGACGAGCGCCGCGACAACGACGATGACACCCAACGGGATGATCGCGTAGATGAGAAGCGTGCTGAATATCGACAACCTCAACGCCCCCAGGCGTCATAAGGAACCGGGCCAATTCACTGTGTTCCCAGTGATCCGAACGTCAATCACGGTAGCGGAGTGCGGGTCGTCGCGGAGCGTCGGGTGTCAACACTCATAAGCGGGATCTCCGCAGCCACGCGAAAACGGCCCGGAGGTGCGAAAATCACCCCCATGAGCCGTCCGTGAAGTTCGTGCCCCGGACGGCAGGAGGGGGAGGTCATGCGCACACCCGTCCCGGCCGCGCTGGCGGCGCTGGCTCTGGCCCTGCCGATGGTGCTGATCGACGACATCCCTGCTCACGCGGCCGGTGTCTTCGTGGAGACCAACCCGAGCACGGTCCGCGCCGGCGACGAGGTCGGCATCCGGGCGAGCTGTGACGACAACCTCAAAGCGGCGACGGTCACCACGGATCCGACCGGCGCGGTCATCGTCTCCCCCCGGTACGGCTTCCTGACGGCGACCGCGCGGGTGCCGGCCACGACCGACGCCGGCGACTACAACGTCACGCTGGAGTGTCCCGACGGCAAGACCGCCAAGAGCACAATGCACGTGGTGCTTCGGGTCGAGCCGGCGCGCGGCCCGGCGACCGGCGGTGGCGGCACTGCGGGTGGCGGATCGGCGCCCTATCTGATCGGCGGCGGGCTGGCGGCGCTGGCGGCGGGTGTCGCGCTGAGCGTGGTGGCGGCGCGCCGCCGCCGGTTCGGCTGAGGGGGCGGCGGATGACCCGCCGGGCGATCTCCGGATCGACGCCTCCTCCTGGGCCACGGATGCCCGAGTCGGTGCTGCGCCGCCGCCCGGCCGAGATCGTGGCCCGGCC
>NZ_JBEZGQ010000440.1:0-3150 GCF_040650095.1 Actinoplanes sp. NPDC048791
TACACCTAAACACAACACACTTAAGCGGCGAGGACCCCGCCGGGGGGCTCACAACTGCCCGGCCGGGCCGCGGGCTTCCTTCCCCGCCGGGCCCCCGGGTGCTGCACTGATCGGTCCGGCGCACCCCCGAGGTCCTCCGGAGACCCATCCAACCAGAGTCAGCCGGACCCTTCTGCCCTCCATCGGTTACCTCGGCCCTCCGCCACTCGTCATGTTCATGACGGAACGTGCTGGGGGAAGGTATCGACATGACCGGATCGAACGCGCCCGAAGCCGTCGCGCGAGCCTTCGAGGCGCAGCGTGAGCGGCTGGTCGCGGTGGCCTACCGGATGCTCGGGTCCCGGGCGGACGCCGAGGACGCGGTGCAGGAGGCCTGGCTGCGGCTGGCCCGCCAGGAAACCGCCGCGATCGACAATCTCGCCGGCTGGCTGACCACCGTGGTCGGCCGGGTGTGCATCGACCTCCTGCGCTCCCGCCGGGCTCGCCCGGAGGCGCCGTCCGAGCAGCTGCCCGAGCTGATCGTGGCCGCCGACCCGGGTGATACGCCCGAGGACAGCGCGCTGCTCGCCGATTCGGTCGGCCTCGCGCTGATGGTGGTGCTCGACACGCTCCGCCCGGCCGAACGGCTCGCCTTCGTCCTGCACTACATGTTCGCGGTGCCGTTCCAGGACATCGCGCCGATCGTCGGCCGGTCCCCCGACGCCACGAAGATGCTCGCCCACCGGGCCCGTCGTAAGGTGCAGGACAGGCCCCGGGCCGGCGACGAGCCGAAGAGACAGCGGGCGGTGGTAGACGCGTTCATCGCGGCCTCCCGGAACGGCGATTTCGACGGGCTGCTGCGGGTGCTGGACCCGGACGTGACGTGGCGCGCGTACACCGGGCACGGGGTTGTCGTCAGACAGGGCGCGACCGAGGTCGCCGCCCGGGCCCAGCACGGGGTCAGGGCGCAGGTGAGCACCTACCCGGTGCTGGTCAACGGCGAGCCGGGCTTCGTGGCGTCGGACCGCAAAGGCAGGCCGCTGGGTGTCATGGCGTGCACCGTGGCCGACGGTCGCATCATCGAGATGCTGTCCGTCACCGACTCTGAGCGCCTCGCGTCCATGGACCTTCCGCGGTCGGCCGGGGCAGGTTGAGGCCGGCGAGCCAGTCCTCGAAGGTGGTGGGAGTGATCTCGGCGTCCGGGCCGGGCAGCAGGACGTCGCCCGCCATGGACTGGTCGAAGACGCCGTTGTGCCAGGTCGGCACGAGGCGGACCGTCCTGCCCTGCGCGATGTGGGTGCGCCGGGCCATGTCGACCAGGTCCTGGGTGTCGGGGCCGGCGACGTCACGGTGCCGGCCCTGCGGCTGTCCCACGGCGACCCGGGCCAGCACGCCGGCCACGTCCTCAGGCGCGATCGGCTGGAGCAGCAGGGGCGGGATCAGGGCCGCCCCGTCCTGTTCGAACCAGGACGCGACCATGGCCGGGAAATCGTGGAACTGGGTCGCGGGGACGATCGTGAACGGGACCGGACCCGCCTCCACCGCGGCCTCCTGCGCCCGCTTGCCCGCGTAGTGGGCGTTCCCCTCGACCTTGTGCACGCCCACGATGCTCAGCGCCACGTGGTGCCGTACGCCTGCCCGCTCTTCGGCCTCCAGCAGGTTTCTGGTGGTCGCCGTGAAGAAGCCGACCGTCTCGGCCCGGTCCGGGGCGGTGCTGCTCAACGTGTCGATCACCGCGTCCACGCCGGTCAATGCCGCATCCAGTCCGCTTCCGGTGCGGACGTCCACCCCCTCGGCGCGGCTGATCCGCCGGACCTCGTGCCCGTCGCGTTCGAGGGCTGCCACCGTCAGGGAACCGATCCGGCCGGTTGCTCCGGCCACTGCTACGCGCATCGTTCTTCCTTCCACCTGGTGTCGTCGTAACCACTGGTCGATTGCGGCCGGCGAAACGTGACAGCTGGTGAGCGGCGACACATCCTGGTCGTGCTGTGACGATTTTTCCGGACGCCTCGTCAACAGGACATGCCAAACATCGTGATTACCGGAGCCACCGGCGTTGCCGGGCGGCGTGCCGTGATCCTCGCTCACCTCGTACCGCTCACCGTCCTGCCCTCGGGGGTGTGGCGGACCGTGCTGGGGTTCGGGTTCGGGATGGGGTTCAGCCCGACCGCCCTGGAGGCGAGCGACATCCCCGGCTGGGGCTCGGCGTGGGTCTTCTTCCTCACCGTCCTCACCGAAGCGCTGGCCCTGCTGACCATCGGCCTCGTGCGGCCCTGGGGTGAGGTCGTGCCTGCCTGGGTGCCGCGGCTCGGTGGCCGCCGGATCCCACCGGCGGCTGTGGTCGTGCCGGCGACCGTCGGCGGCATCCTGCTGATCGTCATCTGGACCTTCGCGGTGGGCCGGCTGTTCGTCGCCGAGGTCGAGGGGTTCACCGGCGGCAACGGATGGTGGGTGCTGATGGTCAGCTGCTACCTGCCGGCCCTGTTGTGGGGTCCCCTGCTCCTCTCGGTCACATACCTCCACTACCGAGCCCGTACGTGAGGCGGCCCACACCTTGTTACAACCGGTGGCTGCCTCTCGTCACGGATGGCATGACAGCTACGCGAAAGACCTCGGTGCTGATCACCGGAGGCAACAAGGGACTGGGCTACGAAGCGGCCCGGCGGCTCGGCGAGCAAGGCTGGACGGTCTTCCTCGGCTCGCGAGATCCGGAACGCGGACAAGCGGCCGCCGACAAGCTGACCGCCGGCGGCGCCGAGGTGGTCATGGTGCCGCTGGACGTCACCTCGGACGAGTCGGTCGCCGACGCCGTACGGCTCGTCCGCGAGCACACCGACCGGCTGGACGTGCTCATCAACAACGCGGGCGCGCCGGGGCGCGTGGTCGCGCCCGCGGACGCGACAGTCGAGGAGATCCACGCCGTCTACGAGACCAATGTGTACGGGCCCATCAGGGTCACGCACGCCTTCCTTCCGCTGCTCCAGGCGGCGGACAACCCGCGTGTCGTGATGGTCGGCAGCGGGGGCGGTTCCTTCGCCGTTGTCACCGACCCGGACCAGCCCGTCTCGAGGATGCACGAGCTGGCCTACAGCTCGTCGAAGGCCGCACTGCACATGATCACGCTCCGGTACGCCCAGGCGCTGCCGGCCATCAAGTTCAACGTCGCCACCC
>NZ_JBEZGQ010000440.1:3172-6620 GCF_040650095.1 Actinoplanes sp. NPDC048791
GTTCGCCGCCACCGACATGAACCGGCACACCGGTCAGCTGACCGTCACCGAGGGCACCGACTCGATCATCCGGCTCGCGACCGTCGACGCCGGCGGGCCGACCGGGATCTTCGTCGACCGCCTCGGCCCCGTCGGCTGGTGAACCGCCATGTCACGCCGTACCGGAAAGGAAGCAACACCATGAGCAAGGTCTGGTTCGTCACCGGCTCGTCCCGCGGCCTGGGCCGCGAGTTCGTCGCGGCCGCGCTGGCCCGCGGCGACCGGGTCGCCGCCACCGCCCGGAGCACCGCGAGCCTGGATGACCTGGTCGCCGCCTACGGCGACGCGATCCTGCCGCTCGCGATGGACGTGACCGACCGGGCGGCGGTCTTTTCGACCGTACGGCGGGCAGAAGAGCACTTCGGCCGGCTCGACGTCATCGTCAACAATGCCGGCTACGCCCAGGTCGGCGCCGTCGAGGAGCTCTCCGGGCAGGAACTGCGGGAGCAGCTGGAGACCAATCTGTTCGGGGCGGTGTGGGTGATCCAGGCTGTGCTGCCGTACCTGCGCGAGCAGCGCTCGGGGCACATCATCCAGCTGTCCTCGGCGGCCGGGGTCATCGCCATGCCGCTCGGCGGTGCGTACCACGCGTCCAAGTGGGCCCTCGAGGGCTTGAACGAGGCGCTCGCCGGGGAGGTCGCGGACTTCGGCGTCAAGGTGACCATCGTCGAGCCCGGTGGTTTCGCCACCCGGGGTGGCAGGAACCCGGATCCGCTGGCCAACGGGCACATGGCCCGGACGCTCCCGGCGTACGACGATCTCCGCCGGCGCCTGGCCGCGCTGGTGGGCGGACAGCCGGCCGGCGACCCGGCCGCCGCGGCCCAGGCACTGCTCAAGATCGTCGATGCTGACGATCCGCCGCTGCGGGTGCTGTTCGGCCAGGGCTTCTACCCGCTGGTGCAGCAGGTCTACGCCGACCGGCTCAAGACCTGGGCCGACTGGCAGGACCTCTCCGCCGAAGCCCAGGGACACCCGGCGGTCTGAGCCGCGTCGCCCCGTTGCTCAATCGATCCGTCCCCACAGGCTGTGCGGGCCCTCACCGGGTCTGAAGCCGTGCGCCTCGGCCAGCTGCGCGGCCTCGGCGAAGCCGTGTCCGACCAGGGCCGGCAGGTGGGCGTCACTGCCGAAGGTGATGGCGTCGCCGCCCTCCTCGTGCCACCAGGTCAGCACCGTCGCGTGCAGCGGCAGCCGGGTGTTGACCTCCAGCGCCCGGCCGGACTGCGCGGTCAGCCGCAGCGCATGCCGGAACTCGTCCTCGAAGGCGGCGGGGTCGAAAGGGCCGGCGTGCTCGGCCGGCCAGAAGCGGACCGGATAGTCGATGTGGGCCAGCACGGAGAACGTCTCGCCGGTCGACACCATCGCGGCGACCTCGGCGAGATAGTCCCGCACCACGTCGTGGGGGTCCCGGTGCGGGAAGATGCCCCAGGGCTCGGCGAAGGCGCCCTGGTCCGGCAAGGTGTGCAGCGAGCCGAGCAACCGGTCGAACCGGCCGGCGGCCAGCACCTGCGCGATCTGGTCGGCGTGGCGGTGCGGCTCCCCCAGCTCCAGACCACTGAGGACGCGCAACTGCGGGAACTTCTCCCGGCATCGCTCGATCGCCTCCAGATAACCGGCGGCGTCAAAAGCGGGCGGCGTCAACAGCCCTTCAGCGTCGGCCAGCGCCGTGAGGTTGTCCATGACGTACGGGCCTTCCAGCGCGACACGCCACACGGTGTGGTCCAGGTGCTCGGTGAAAGCGATCGCCGGCAGACCGAGCTCCACGGCTCGGACACAGGTCTGCTCCATGTCGCCCACCGCCGTGTCCCACGACCATTCACTGTGCACGTGATTGTCAGGAGGTAGGGGCACTAGACGACCTCCGTGGTGGGAACCTGAACCGCACGATTCTCGTCGAGGAACTCCAGCCGCGGATGCCACCGGGCCAGCGCCGCCGGATCGTCGAATCCGCAGTGGAACTGGGCGTCGTACCGGCGCAGCGTGGGATCCCACCGCGAGGTGCGCCAGGCCCAGACCGGCACCGTGTCGAACTGCAGCTGCCCACTCGGAAAGGCATCGACGACGGTGGTGAGCAGCCGCCGGACGTCAGCCTCGGTCAGGTAGGGCACCAGCCCCTCGGCGATCAGGAGCAGCGGGCGGTCGCGGGGAATGCGGTCCAGCCAGGCCAGGTCGGTGACACAGGCCCAGGTGTCGTGGCCCAGACTCCGGATCACGGCGACTAGACCCAGCTGCGTGGCGCCGCGGCCCCGGTCGTAGCCGGGATCGAGCCGGCGCATCACCCGCTCGGCGTACCGGTCACCGAGAATCGGGTCCGGCAGGCGGTTGTCCAGGGCTTTGGCCTTGAGAACAGGCATGAGTGTCTTCTGCACGCCGACAAGTTCAGCGCCATCCACAAACCGACCCTAGCGGGTCGCTGGGTGTTGACGACACCTGTCAACACAGGGCGGATTCGGCGGCAACCGCGGCTGCTTAGCGTACGGAGCATGAACCTGCGGCTCGCCATCGTGCTCGGATTTGCGGCGCTCATTCGTCCCGGGCTCAGCATCCTGGGGGCGTACCAGGGGCCGCTGGGCAAGCCCTTCGGTCCCCTGCTGATCACCGCGCTCATCTGCGTCGGCTGGGTCGCCGCGGTGGTGCTCGCCAAGGTCGAGAAGCCGGTGCCGACGTTGGTTGCGGCGGGTCTCGCGTACGGGATCGGGTCGATTTTGTTGAACTGGTGCCTGCAGCCGTTCCTCGACTCGGCCGAGACGATCCCGCTGCCCGGTTATTTCGGGATTCTGATCTTCAACGCGCTCCTGGGCGCGGTCCTCGGCGGGATCGCCTGGCTGATCCGCCGCCGTAGTCTGGCCTCGTGAGCGTGGTGCTCGGTCTTCTGACCGCGGTGATCGTCGCCGTCGCGGTCGCCGCCGACGTGCGCGGCGACGGCGTCCACCCGGTCGCCTATCTGTTCGCGGCCGGGTTCGGCGCGCTCATGCTGGTGCGCCGGCGTCATCCGGTCGGCGTGCTGGTCGCGACCGGTGTCGGGCTGCTCGGCTATTACGCGCTGGGGCTGCCCCCGATCGGCCTCGCGCTCCCGGTGGGAGCCGCCCTCTACTCGGCGGCCGAGGCCGGGCGGCTGCGGTGGGCGACCGGGACGGCGGTCGCGCTCGTGGCGATCTCGTCGGCGGCGCGCAGCCTGGGCGGGGAGGACCCCGGTTACCTGTACGCCTACGAGCTGCCCACGACCGTCGCAGTGATGGCCGCCGCGATCCTTCTCGGCGACGTCGTGCGGACCCGCAGGTTGTGGCGGGCCGAGGCGGCCGACCGGGCTGCGCGCGAGGTCGACCGGCGGATGCAGCACGAGCGGGTGGCGCTCGCCCCGAGCTCGGCCCGATCCCGCTGATCGGCTTCGCCGGGGCGCCGTTCACCCTGG
>NZ_JBEZGQ010000441.1:0-6605 GCF_040650095.1 Actinoplanes sp. NPDC048791
GTGCCCGTGGCCGAGGCGTCAGGCCGGGCCGCGCAGGACCGTCACGCCCCGCGGCTCCAGCAGGCCCGGGGTGCCGTGCAGGAGCTCGCCGGGCAGGCCGGCCAGTTCGACCGGTTCGGCCGTGCGGTTGATCAGGAAGTGGAAGTCGCCGCGGACCGCCAGTTCCACCCGGCCGCGCAGCTCCGCCGGCAGTTCGCTCCGCACGCCGGCCCGGCCGAGCAGGTCGCGCAGCACCGGTGCCAGGCCGTCCGGGCCCAGGTGGGTCGACACGTACGCCGCCGAGCCCGTTCCCACCGTGCGCCGGGTGATCGCCGGGGCGCCGCCCTAGTACGACGCCAGCACCTCCACGTCCGGCCCGGTGACCGTGATGCCGTCGGTCCACACCGTGCCGGTCAGGCCGTTGTCCAGCTCGGCCCGCTCGTCGTCGCCCAGCGGGGCGAACTCTTCGATCCGGATGCCCAGCAGGTCGCGCAGCGGTCCCGGGTAGCCGCCGAGCCACACGTGGTCGTGCTCGTCGACGATGCCCGAGAAGTACGTGGTGACCAGGTGACCGCCGGCCGACACGTACGCCTGCAGGCGCTCGCCCAGCGCGGACGGGACCACGTGCAGCACCGGCGCCACCACGAGGTCGTAGCCGGACAGGTCCGTATCCACCGGCACCACGTCCGCCCGTACGCCCAGGTCGAGGAACGCCGAATACCAGTCAAGCGCCTCCTGGCGGTAGCGCAGCCGGTCCGTCGGGTGCGAGTCCTGCTCGCTGGCCCACCAGGAGGTCCAGTCGAACAGGATCGCCGCGCGGGCCGGGGTCTGCGCCGTACCCGCGACCGGGGCCAGCTGCCGCAGCGTCTCGCCCAGCCGGACCACCGACCGGTAGATCTCGCTGTCGGTCCCGGCGTGCGGCAGCATCGCCGAGTGGTACTTCTCCGCGCCGGCCCGGGACTGGCGCCACTGGAAGAAGCAGACCGCGTCCGCGCCGTGGGCCACGTGCGTCAGCGAGTCGCGGGCCAGCTCGCCCGGCTTCTTCGGCACGTTGATCGGCTGCCAGTTGACCGCGCTGGTCGAGTGTTCCATCAGGAACCAGGGCCGGCCGCCGGCGATGTGCCCGGTCAGGTTGGCCGAGAACGACAGCTCGTCCTGGGCCCGGGGGCCTCGCTGCACGTAGTGGTCGTTGGAGACGAAGTCGACCTCGGCCGCCCAGTCGGCGTAGTCCATCGGCTTCTGCTCGCCCATCACCATGAAGTTGGTGGTGGCCGGGATCTGCGGGGTCAGCTCGCGCAGCACGTCCCGTTCGGCGCGCAGGTAGTCCTTGAGCGCGTCGGAGGAGAACCGCTTGAAGTCGAGCTGCTGGGTCGGGTTCGGGTGGGTCGCGGCCTGGCGCGGCGGCAGGATCTGCGCCCAGTCGCTGTAGTGCTGCGACCAGAACGCCGTGCCCCAGGCGGCGTTCAGCGCGTCCAGGTCGCCGTAGCGCTCGATCAGCCACGTGCGGAACGCCGCCGCCGCGTCGTCGGAGTAGTCGTAGACGTTGTGGCAGCCCAGCTCGTTGGAGATGTGCCAGGCGGCCAGCGCCGGGTGGTCGCCGTAGCGCCCGGCCATGGTGCGGACCAGCCGCAGCGCGTGCTCGCGGAAGATCGGCGAGGTCGGCCGCCAGTGCTGGCGCCCGCCCGGCCAGATGGTCGCGCCGTGCGCGTCGACCGGCAGGATCTCCGGGTGCTTCGCGGTCAGCCACGGCGGCGGGGACGCCGTCGCCGTGGCCAGGTCGACCGCGATGCCACCCGCGTGCAGCAGGTCCATGACCTCGTCGAGCCAGCCGAAGTCGTACTCGCCCTCGGCGGGCTCCAGCCGTGCCCACGAGAAGATCGCGAGCGAGACGATGGTGACGCCGGCGGCCCGCATGGCCCGTACGTCCTCGTCCCACGTGGAGCGCGGCCACTGCTCCGGGTTGTAGTCGGCGCCGTAGGCCAGGGCGGGTGCCCGGTCGTGCAGGCGCAGCCAGCGGTAGGGGGTTTGCACGCGATCTCCTCGGGGGGACGTCACTTGACGGTGAAGCCCTGCTCGTTGCCGTACTTCGCGGTCTGGTCCTGCCACGCCTTCAAGCCGTCGGCCAGCGGCGTCGCCGACACGTAGGCCTTGCCCACGGTGTCGTTGAAGATGCTGTTCGCGTACACCTGGAAGGGCAGGTAGGACCAGCCGGACACCACGTTCTGCGCGGACTGGGCGAAGATCTCGTTGGCCTTCTGGCCGCCGAAGTACTTGAACTCGGTGTTGAGGAACTCGGGCTTGGCGATGTCGGCCGAGGTGGCCGGGAACGCGCCCTCCTTGATCCGGGAGTCCTTGCCCTCGTCGACCGCCGCGTACTTCAGGAACGCGTACGCCAGCGCCTTGTTGGCCGACTTCTCCGGCACGGCGAGCGAGCTGCCGCCGTTCTCCGCGCTGGCCTTGCCGCCGGCCTCCCACTGCGGCATCGGGGCGACACGCCACTTGCCGGACGCGGCCGCCGCGCCGGTGACCAGGTTGCCCGGCATCCAGGCGCCGGTGGGCAGGCTGGCGATGGTGCCGTCGCCGAGCGCCTTGAACCACTCGTCGGACCACGGCGGGATCGACGCGACCAGCTTCTCGGTGATCATCGGCTGCCAGGTCTGGGCGAACTTGGCCGCGCCCGGGTCGGCGAGGTTGATGGTGACGTCGGTGCCCGAGGTCTGGAACGGCTTGCCGCCGGCCTGCCAGATCATGCTGGTGGTGAAGCCGGCGTCGCCGCTGTCCCCGGTGATGTAGACCTTCGGGTCGGCCTTGTGCAGCTTGCGGGCGGCCTCGACGTACTCCGCCCAGGTGGCGGGCACGGTGATGCCGTGCTTGTCGAAGACCTCCTTGTTGTAGAACAGCGCCATCGGGCCCGAGTCGATCGGCAGGGCGTAGACCTTGTCACTGCCGAGGGTCACCGAGTTCCACGGGCCGGGGGTGAAGGTGGTCTTCAGGCCGGACGCGCCGTACCCGCCGACGTCGGCGATGGACTTGGCCAGGGCGAACTGGGGCAGCGCGTAGTACTCGATCTGCGCCACGTCGGGCACGCCGCTGCCGGCCGCGATCGCGTTCTGCAGCGCCGTGTACTGCTTGTCGCCGGTGCCGGCGTTGACCAGCTCGACCTTCACGTTGGGGTACTTGGTCTGGAAGCTGGAGACCACGTTCTTGAGCGTGTTGTCCCACGCCCACACGGTCAGCGAGCCGCCCTTGGCCAGCGCGGCGTCGACGTCGGCCGCGGACGTGCTGCCGCCGGACGTACCCGTGCCGGAACTGTCGTCGTTGCCGCCGCAGGCGGCCAGCGCCAGCGTCGCGGCGGTCGCCGCGGCGACCACCTTGAGGAATCGTGTCATCTGGTGTCCTTTCGGGGGAAATTCATTCTTTGACGCTGCCGGCCGCCAGGCCGGACTGCCAGTAGCGCTGCAGCAGGAGGAACGCCGCGAGCAGCGGCAGGATCGTGAGGAGCGATCCGGTGATGACCAGGTTGAACACGGCCTCGCTGCCGGCCGTCTGGGCCTGCTCGTTCCAGGCGTTCAGGCCGATGGTGAGCGGGTACCAGTCCGGGTCCTTCAGCATGATCAGCGGAAGGAAGTAGTTGTTCCAGGTGACGACCATGTTGAAGAGCAGCGCCGTGACGATGCCGGGGCCCAGCAACGGCATGGAGATCCGGAAGAAGGTCCGGAACTCCCCCGCGCCGTCGACCCGCGCGGCCTCCAGCATCTCGTCGGGCACGGCCTGGGCGGAGAAGGTCCACATCAGGTAGAGCCCGAACGGCGAGACCAGCGACGGGATGATCACCGACCACGGGGTGTTGGTCAGGCCCATCTTGCTGAACATGAGGAACGTCGGGACGGCCAGCGCGGTGCCGGGCACGGCGACGGCCCCGATCACGATGGCGAAGACCGCGCGCCGGCCCACGAAGTTGAACTTGGCCAGGCCGTACCCGGCCAGGGTGGACAGCAGCGTGGCCCCGCCGGCGCCGACCACCACGTACATGACGGTGTTGCCCAGCCAGCGGACGAAGACGCCGTCGTCGTAGGTGAACGTCTGGCGCAGGTTCGACCAGAGGGCGAACTCCCCGTCGTCGAACCACAGGCCGAACGAGGAGAGCAGGCCCTGCTGCGTCTTGGTCGCGTTGATCACCAGCCAGACCAGCGGGATCAGGCTGTAGATGGCCACCAGGCCGGTGAGCAGCGTCAGCACGGTGCTGCGGCGCGGGGCCCGGCGGTACGGCTTGAACCTGGTGCGCGGGACGTCAGCTGTACGCCCGGAGGAGGACGACGACGACTGCACGGTGGTGGTCATCAGATCTCCCTCGTGCCGCGGAGCTGCACGACATAGGCGATGACCATCGTGATGAGACCCATGATGATCGCCACGGTGGCCGCGTAGTTGTACTGCTGGCCGGAGAAGGACAGCTGGTAGGCGTACATGTTGGGGGTGTATCCGGTGGTGAGCACGTTCTTGGCCAGCGGCCGCAGGATGGCCGGCTCGTTGAAGAGCTGGAAGCTGCCGATCACCGAGAAGATGGTGGCGATCACCAGGGCGCCGCGGATGGCCGGCAGCTTGATCGCGGTGATGATCCGGAACTGCCCGGCCCCGTCGATCTCCGCGGACTCGTAGAGCGAGGCCGGCACCACGCGCAGCGCCGAGTAGAAGATGAGCATGTTGTAGCCGACGAACTCCCACGTCACGATGTTGCCGATGGAGGCGAGCGCGAGGCTGCCACCCAGCGGGTCGGGCAGCGTGATGTTCAGCGCGTCGTTGATGTTGCCGACCAGGCCGAACTGGGGGCCGTACATGAAGCCCCACATGAGCGTGGCGACCACGGCGGGCACGGCGTACGGCAGGAAGATGGTGACCCGGAAGAACGCCTTGCCGTAGAGCCGTCCGCTGTCGATGGCCAGCGCCACCAGCAGGGCCAGGATCAGCATGATCGGCACCTGGACGACCAGGAAGAGCGCGACCCGGCCGAACCCGGCCCAGAACTGCGCGTCCTGCAGGGCCTGGGTGTAGTTGTCGAGCCCCACGAACGAGTTGCCGCCGATGAGCCGGTTGCGGTACAGGCTCAGGTAGATCGAGTATCCGATCGGAGCCAGGAAGACCAGGGCGAAGACGGCCATGAACGGGCCGACGAACTTCCAGCCCGCCCAGGAACGGCGTTTTCTGCTCACGACGAGGGTGTCGGCCATGCGTTGTCATCCTTCCCGCCGCTCGGCCGTTGCCGCGGCGACTCCCAGATGTTTGCGTTAACATCACGCTCCGCGCGGGCTCCGCCTGCTGGTGTTTCGTGGAGATGAGCGAAGTGATGTTTACGTAAACATCGGGGTGATAGTTTCACTGCGTTTCCGGCTCGTCAAGAAGGAGTTGCCAACGATGACCGCTGGCCGAACCCGCCGCCCGGCCCGAGGGGTCTCGATGGCGGACGTCGCCCGGCTCGCCGGCGTCTCGTCGCAGACGGTCTCGCGGGTGTCCACCGGGCACCCCAGCGTGGTCGAGTCCACCCGCCAGCAGGTGCTGGCGGCCATGCGGCAGCTCGGTTACCGCCCCAACAGCGCCGCGCGGGCCCTGAAGCGGGGCGAGTTCCGCACCATCGGCGTCATCCTGTTCACCCTGGCGACCACCGGCAACAGCCGCACGGTCGAGGCCATCGCCGGCTACGCCGCCAAGGAGGGGTACGCGATCACGCTCATCCCGGTGGCGGCGCCCACTCAGGACGGCGTGCTGGGCGCGTTCAGCCGGCTCGGCGAGCTGGCGGTGGACGGCATCATCGTGATCATGGAAGTCCACCTGCTCGACGCGGCCAACCTCAACCTGCCGCCGGGCGTCCAGGTCGTGGTGGTGGACTCCGACGCGGGCGACCGCTACCCCGTCGTCGACACCGATCAGGCCGACGGCGCCCGGCAGGCCGTACGGCACCTGCTGGAACTGGGCCACGAGACGGTCTGGCACGTGACCGGGCCGGCCGAGTCGTTCGCCAGCGAGCGCCGCACCCAGGCGTGGCGCCGCACCCTGCTGGAGGCCGGCCGGACTGTGCCGCCGGTGCAGCGCGGTGACTGGACGGCCGATTCGGGCTACCGCGCCGGGCTGGTCCTGGCGGCCGAAGCGGAGTGCACCGCGGTATTCGCCGCCAACGACCAGATGGCACTGGGCCTGCTGCGGGCGTTCCACGAGCGCGGCCGGACCGTTCCGCGCGACGTGAGCATCGTCGGCTTCGACGACATCCCGGACTCGTCCTCGTTCATCCCGCCCCTGACCACGGTGCACCAGGACTTCGCCGAGGTGGGCCGGCGCTGCGTGCAGGGCCTGCTGCGGCAGATCCGCAACGAGCCGGAAGGCCCGGGCACGGTGCTGGTCCCGACCCGCATGGTGGTGCGGGGCAGCACGGCTCCCCCGAGCTCCCGCCGCGAATGAACCCCGGCCGCGCGCGGCCACGGTACGGTGCAGCCATGTCGGCACAGGGCGCACCGCCCCCGGTGTGGTGGCGCCGGTGGGCGAGCCTGCCGGTTCTGCTGGCGCTGCTGTTCGCCACGACGGCCGTCGCCGCGTCCAGCGAGGCAGCGGCCGCGAGCGGCCCCGGCCGTGTGCCG
>NZ_JBEZGQ010000442.1:0-6604 GCF_040650095.1 Actinoplanes sp. NPDC048791
GTCGACGCCACCGGTGACCTCAATGATCGCGGTGCCTTGCGGTGTAATAGGAGGCATCGTCGTCCTGCCGTTCGTGACTGGGGGCAGGGCGGCACCCCGAGCCGTCCGGACCCGGACGGTCGGCAGCTCGTGCGGGGGCAGGGTCCGCGCGCTCGGGTCGTCGACGAGAACGCAGACGGGTGCCGCGTCCTCGAGCATGAACTCGATGCGGGCGGCCGGATAGCCCGGATCCACCGGCAGGTACGCGGCCCCGGCGCGCAGCACGCCGAGCAGCGCGACCGGCAACTCGGCAGTGCGCCGGGTGGCGACCGCGACGACGTCACCGCGGCTTACGCCGGCCGCGTGCAGTGCACCGGCCACCTCGCCCGCCCGGGACCACAGCTCGGCGTAGGTGAGCTCCACCACGCCGGCCCGCACGGCGGTCCGGGCGGGTTCGACGGCCGCGATCATCTCCGGCACTGTTGCCGTGACCAGCGCGGGAGCGCCCGTCCCGAGAGCCAGCGCGGCGGCCCGCTGCTCCGCCGACAGCAGATCGAGGGTGGCGACCGGGCGGGAGGCGTCGGCGGCGATCGCGGTCAGCACGCGGACGTACTGCTCCAGCAGCAGCCCGGCGGTCTCCGGGGCGAGCCGGTGGGTCAGGTCGACGGCGATGGTGTCGCCCGGCTTGACCATCAGCGTCACCGGGTAGTGCGGCGCCTCGATCACGCGCATCCCGGCGATCCGCAGGTCACCGCCGTCGGGTGCGGCGGCGGCCGGGTAGTTCTCGATCACGACCAGGGTGTCGAACAGCTCAGGCAGGCCCAGGCGGCGCTGGACCTCGGCCAGTGCGGTCTGCTCGTGCTCGACCACCTCGCGCTGACCCGCCGCGAAGCCGCGCAGCACGTCGGCCAGGCTGTCGGCGCCGGTCCAGCGGACCCGGGCGGGCACGGTGTTGATGAGCAGGCCGGCGATCCCGTCGATGCCGGGCAGCTCGACGCCGCGGCCGGACACCGTCGAGCCGAACACCACGTCGGTGCGGCCGGTCACCCGGCCGACGAGCACACCCCAGGCGGCGGCGAGGACGTTGCTGACGGTGATCCCGTACGCGCGGGCGACCGCCTGCACCCCGGCACCGTCTACGGTCGCGGAGAGGCGGGCGGCGGGAGCGTCGGCGCCCGGGGCCAGCAGGGTCGGCTCGTCCACGCCGTCGAGCAGGCGAGCGAAGGCCTCGGGGTCGCCGGTGCCGGGGTGGGCCAGGAAGTCGCGGTAGGCGGGGGCGGGCGGCAAGGGCTGGCCGGCGTACAGGGCGAGCAGGTCGTTGAGGATCAGCGGGACGGACCAGCCGTCGGCGACGATGTGGTGCACGGTCTGCACCAGCACGTGCCGGTCGGCGGCCAGCCGGACCAGGGCGTAGCGCATGCCGGGCGGCCGGGCCAGGTCGAACGGCTCAGCCCGCTCGGCGGCGGCCACGGTGTCGACGTCATCGGTGACGACCAGCCGCCACGGCAGCTCGGGGCGGGCGCCGACGACGGCCACCACTTCGCCGTCGCCGACCGGGCGGAACGCGGCGCCCAGGTTCGGGTACCGGTCGAAGAGCTCCCCGGCGGCGCGGCGCAGCCGTTCCCCGTCCAGCGGCCCGTCCAGCTCGATGAGCTGCTGCACCACGTACGGGTCGGCGCCCGGCGAGTAGGTGGCGTGGAAGTACAGGCCGGCCTGCAGCGGGGTCAGCGGCAGCACGTCGGTGACCTCGGCGCCCAGCGCGTCCACGTCGGACTGCGTCAGGCTCACCAGCGGGAAGTCCGACGGCGTGGGCCCGCTGACGCCGGGGTCGGCGGCGATCGCGGTGAGCAGCTCGACCCAGCGGGCGGCGAGTTCCTCGACCCGCGGCCGGGAGAGCACACCGGTTGCCCAGCTGAAGGTGGCGGAGAGCGCGGTGTCGACGGTGACGGCGTTGACCTCCAGCGCCCGCGGCAACGGCATGCGCGGGTCCCGCCGCTCGACCACTTCCTCATCCGCACCGAACCGGCCGAGGTAGTTGAAGAGCACCTGCGGCTGTACGGCGAGCTCCGGCCGGGGCGCCAGATACCGCAGAACGCCGTACGACAGGCCGTTCGCCGGCACCGCTCGCAGCTGCTCCTTGACCGCCTTCACCGCGGCCGGGAGGGAGAGCCCGGTGACGTCCAGCCGGACCGGGAAGAGCGTGGTGAACCAGCCGAAGGTGCGGGACAGGTCCAGGTCGACCGCGTCCTCCTCGCGGCCGTGCCCCTCCAGCTCCAGCAGCAGCGGCGCGTCCGGCGAGAGCGTCAGCGCCAGGGCGGCCACGAGCGCGTCGTTGACGCCGCCGTGGATGGCCGCGGGCACAGTGCTGAGCAGCCGCTCGGTGATGCCGGGAGCCAGCGTGACGGTCAGCGTCTCCTCGGTGGCCACGGTGTCCCGGGCCGGGTCCAGCGCCCGGCTGCCGAGCAGTGGCACCGGCTCGGCCGCAACCGCCGCCCAGTGCGCCTCATCAGCGCTGAAGTCAGCCTGGGACAGTGCGGTCGCCCACTGCCGGTACGAGGTCGGCGCGGGCGCGATCGGCAGCCCGGTCCGCAGATCCTCGGCCAGGACGCGCAACGAGACCCCGTCCACGACGACGTGGTGCACGGCCACGATCAGCTGCCGGGCCTCCTCGTGGAAGGAGAAGGCCACCATCCGGTCGGTGCTCAGGCGGGCGGCGGTCTCGTCCAGGTCCTCGCCGGCCCGGACGACGTCACGGGCGGTCACCGACCCGACCGGGGCGACGGTGAGGACCGCGCCGTCGAGCGAGGCGCGCAGCACGTCATGCGCGGCGAGCAGCCCGTCCACCAGCTCGTGCAGCTCCGGCAGCGTCAGGCCCTCCGGCGTGCGCAGCGTGACGGCCTGGAAGAAGCCGTCGGTCGCCCGACCCACCTCGTCCAGCCAGGCGACGATCGGCGTCGGCGGGACCGGCCCGGTCGGGTCCACCACGGTGGTCTCGGGCTCGGCAGCGGAGGCCACGACCAGGGCCAGCGCGGCGGGCGTGGGGTTGGCGAACAGGTCCCGGGCGCGCAGCGTGAAGCCGGCCCGGCGAGCCGCGCGGACAGCCCCGATGGCGACGATGCTGTCCCCGCCGAGTGCGAAAAAGTCGTCCTCCGCCCCGACGGTGTCCAGGCCCAGCACGGTGGCGAAGACCTCGCAGAGCGCAGCCTCGGTGGGCGTGCGCGGCGCCCGCGAGGCCGGTCCGGCCAGTACGGGTGCGGGCAGCGCACGGCGGTCCACCTTGCCGTTGGGCGTCAGCGGGAACGCGTCCAGCAGCACGAACGCGGACGGGACCATGTACTCCGGGAGCCGGTCCGCGCACCAGCCGCGCAGCTCGTCCGGGCTGCTGGTGCCGGCCGTTGTGGGGTCGCTCGTGACGGCGTACCCGATCAGATGCCGGTCGTGCACGACCACGACGGCCTGGCGCACCGCCGGGTGGGTCGCGACGACCGCCTCGACCTCCTCCAGCTCCAGCCGCATGCCGCGGATCTTGACCTGGTTGTCGGCCCGGCCGACGAACTCCAGGGTGCCGTCGGCGTGCCAGCGGGCCAGGTCGCCGGTGCGGTACATCCGCTCCCCGGCCGCGCCGAACGGGTTGGCGACGAACCGGGCGCCGGTCAGCGCGGGCGCGTTGACGTAACCGCGGCCCAGCAGGAAACCGGCGGCGTAGAGCTCGCCGGTGACGCCGGCGCCGACCGGGTTCAGCTCGTCGTCGAGCACGTAGAGCTGGGTGTGCGGGTTGGGCCGGCCGATCGAGGTGGCGATCCGCTCGGCCGAGTCGCGGTAGATCACGTGTGAGACGCCGATGGTCGCCTCGGCGGGCCCGTAACCGTGGTAGAGCGTGGTGCTGAGCTGGGCGCGGAACCGGTCGAACAGCTCCGGGGTGAGCACCTCGCCGCCGCACCAGACGTGCTTGAGGCCGTCCAGCAGGTGGGTGCCGCGGGCCAGCTGCAGCAACACGTCCAGCATGGACGAGACCAGGTAGACGAAGGTCACACCCTCGGTGGCGATCAGGTCGAGCAGGTACTGCGGGTCGCGTTCGCCGCCGGGCTCGGCCACCACCACGTAACCGCCGGAGACCAGCGGGAGCAGGATCTCGTTGACGCTGATGTCGAAGGACAGCGGCGCCTTGAACAGCGAGGCGTCGCCCGGCCCGAAGTGCAGCACGTGCTCGACCTGCCAGCGCAGCCGCTCGGCGATGGCCTCGTGCCGGATCATCGCGCCCTTCGGCGTGCCGGTCGAGCCGGAGGTGAAGATGACGTAGGCCAGCTGCCCCGGCGCCACGGGGATCTCCGGGTCCTCGGCCACCCCCGGCGGCAGCTCGGTCAGCACGAGCGCGGCCCGGGCCTCGGCCAGCACCTGCTCGCGGCGCTGGGCGGGCCAGGCCGGGTCGACGGGCACGAACGCGCCGCCGGCGACCATGACACCGAGGACGGCGATGACCATGTCGGCGGAACGCGGCATCCCGATGCCGACCACGTCCTCGGCCTGGACGCCCTGCTCGCGCAGGTGCCGCGCAACCGCGTAGACCCGGCCGCTCAGCTCCCGGTAGGTGAGACGGGTCTCCCCGGCCACCAGGGCGAGAGCATCAGGGGTACGCCGGACCTGCGCGGCGAAGTCAGCGACCGCGGTCGAGGTGGTCGCCGGCCGCGTGTGGTTGTTCCACCGCGCGAGAAGCTCCTCGACACCCTGCAGCCCTGCCGTCATCTGATCTCGCCCTCCGATGTGGACGCCCTGCCGGGCGCGCGTCACCGACGCGAGATTAGGTTAGCCTAACCTCCGGCTCCGGTGGTCCGGGGCCGGGTGACGCCGGCGACCAGCAGGTCCAGCAGAGCGGCGAAGGGAAGGCCGGCCCGCTGCCAGATCTGCGGGAACTGCGACTCGGCCGTCATCCCCGGGAACGTGTTGACCTCGTTGACCACCGGCTCACCGGTTTCGCCGCCCGGAAGGAAGAAGTCGACGCGCAACAGACCGCGGCAGCCGAGCGCCCGGAAAGCCTGCACAGCGCGTTCCTGCAGCAGCTTCGTGGTCGCGGCGTCGAGGGCGGCGGGGATCTCGAACGTGGCGCCGCCCCGGTATTTGGCGTCGTAGTCGAAGAAGGTCCGTTCCGTCACCGTGATCTCCAACGGCGGGCCGGCCTCGACCCGGCCGTCGGGATGCTCCAGGACGGCCACGTCGATCTCCCGCCCGGTGATCGCCCGCTCGACCAGGACCTTGTCGTCGAAGCCGCGGGCCAGGCGCACGGCGGCCGGGAGGTCGTCCCAGTCGCGGACCTTCGTGACGCCGAGGCTGGACCCGGCCCGGGCCGGCTTGACGAAGACCGGCAGCCCGAGCCGGCGCTGCTCGGACAGCGGGAGGTCGTCGCCGTCGATCGTCACGCTCTCGGCGACGCGCATCCCGTCCGCGGCGAGCAGCTTCTTCGTGACGATCTTGTCCATGCCCGCGGCGCCGGCGAAGACCCCGTTGCCGACGTACGGCACCCCCAGCCACTCCAGCAGGGCCTGGAGCCGGCCGTCCTCGCCGTACGCGCCGTGCAGGGCCGGGAACACCACGTCCTGGTCGCGCAAGACCCGCAGCGCCTCGGGCAGACCCACGGGCCGGCCGCCGACCTGCCATTGCCCGTCCTGCTCGATGAGGACCTCGGTGACCTCGTACCGGCCGGGGTCGAGGTGGGCCAGGATGCTCGCCGCCGAGCCGCGGGACACGGCGTGTTCGCCGTTGCGGCCGCCGTAGACCAGTGCCATCCGGGTTCTCACAGTGCTGCTGCCTCTCCGTACCGGTAGGTCCGTCTCACCCGGGCGCCGATGCCCGTCAAGATCTCGTGGGGGCTGGTGCCGGCCCAGCGGGCCCAGTCCGCGACCGTCGGCGCGGCGCCGCCGGGGCCGAACACCGTCACCGGGTCTCCGACGGCGACGGGTAGCTCACCGGCGTCGATCACGCACTGGTCCATGGCGATGCGCCCGACGACCGGGCACCGGCGGCCGTGCAGCCACACCTCGGCCCGGCCCTGCGCCGCGCGCGGCAGACCGTCCGCGAAGCCGAGGGGAAGCAGCGCGAGGGTCGTCGGGCGGCTGGTGACGTGGTCCGGCCCGTACGAGACGCCGGCGCCGCGGCCGACCCGCTTGACGTTGACCACGCGCGATCGCAGCGTCAGCGCCGGACGCAGGCCGGGCGGGCCGGTGCCGAGCGGGTCGATCCCGTAGAGGGCGATCCCGATCCGGCAGAGGTCGTAGCGGGCGGCGGGCGCGGTGAGCGCGGCCGCGGAGTTGGCCAGGTGGGTCAGCTCGGGGTCGAGGCCGGCCGCGCGGGCGATCCGTAACGCTTCGTCGAAGGCCGAGACCTGCCGGGCCACGCTCGCCGAGCCCGGCGTCTCGGCGTCAGCCAGGTGCGACCACACGCCCCGGACCCGCAGGCTGCCCTCCCGCTCGTACTTACGGGCCCAGCCGGTCAGCTCGGGCCAGTCGTGACCCGCGGCCCCGTTGCGGGAGAGTCCGGTGTCGGCCTTGAGCTGGACCACCGCCCGGGCGCCGAGCGGCCGGCCGGCGGCGGCCACCGGGTGCAGGTGCGGCAGGTTGTACACACCTTGGAC
>NZ_JBEZGQ010000443.1:0-6603 GCF_040650095.1 Actinoplanes sp. NPDC048791
CGGTGCTGGGCACCGGCCCCGGCCTGGAGGCGGTCCGGGCCCTGCACGAGCTCGGCCTGCGGGTGGCGCTGGACGACTTCGGCACCGGGCAGTCGTCGCTGAGCCTGCTGGTGGACTGCCCGGTGCACGTCCTCAAGGTCGACAAGTCGTTCGTCGACGGGGTCACCGCCGGCACCGCCCAGGCGGTCATCGTGGACAGCCTGATCGCCATCACCACGGGCCTGCGGATCGAGGCCGTCGCGGAGGGCGTGGAGACCGCGGCGCAGGCCCGCCGGCTGTACGAGGCCGGCTACCGCTACGCCCAGGGCTTCCACTTCGCCCGCCCGATGACCGGCGACGACATCACCCGGCTGCTCACCCCCGTGCCGCTCGGCGCGTGAACCGGTCAGCACCGGCGATCCTTCTCGATTCGCGTCCGATCGTTCTCGTCTTGCGAAGGCCGATCTGTGGACTCGTGATGAAGCACGGCGGGAGGCTCCTGTCATGACACTGACCCGACGCGCTCTGTTGAGCGGCACGGCCGCGGCGGCGGCCCTCGGGCTGACCGGGTGCAGTGGCGTGACGCCGGGGCGCGACACCAGCGGGTCGCTCGACTACTGGAACCTGTTCGGCGGCGGTGACGGCGTCCGGATGACCCAGATGCTCGACGCCTTCCGGACCGCCAACCCCCGCGTCACGCTCAGCGCGGTCACCCTGGCCTGGGGCAATCCGTACTACACGAAGCTGGCGCTGGCCACGCTCGGCGACAAACCGCCGGACGTCGCCATCTCGCACCTGACCCGGATGAAGACGCTGGTCAGCTCGGACCTGCTGGAGGAGCTGCGGCCCGCGGACCTGGCCCGGCACGGCATCAGCGCCGACCTGTTCACCGAACGGGCCTGGCAGGCGGGGCTGGTCGACGGCAAGGCGTACGCGATCCCGATCGACACCCACCCGTTCGTGATGTTCTACAACACCGACATCTGCGAGAAGGCGGGGCTGCTGGACTCCTCCGGGGCGCTGACCCCGCTGGACACCCCGGAGAAGTTCACCGAGGCGATGCGCAAGGCCAAGGAGGCCTCCGGCGCGTACGGCGGGGTCGTCACGATCAACAACGACACCTCGACCCCCTGGCGCATCTTCCAGTCGCTCTACAGCCAGCTCGGTGGCGAGGTGCTGGCCGACCAGGGCCGCCGGGTCGTCCTCGACGAGGCCAGGGCGAGCCAGGTGCTGACCTTCCTGCAGTCGCTGACCAAGTCGGGCCTGTTCCCCGCGGCCGCCGACTACCAGGGCTCCATCGCCACGTTCGCCAACGGCCAGGCCGGTTTCTACTTCCAGGGCGAGTGGGAGATCTCCACCTTCCAGACCGCCAAGATGCCGTTCTCCATGACGCTGTTCCCCAATGTCTTCGGCGGCGACAAGTACGCCGTGCAGGCCGACTCGCACACCCTGGTCATCCCCCGCCGGCCGGACCAGAGCCAGGCGGGTCTCGACCGCTCGCTGCTGCTCGTGCGCTCGATGCTGGACCAGAGCAAGACCTGGGCCGAGGGCGGGCACGTACCGGCCTGGCTGCCGTTCCGGGACAGCGCCGAGTACCAGGCGATGACGCCGCAGTCGAACTACTCCGCGGCCGCCGACGCCGCCGTCTACGACCCGGAGGGCTGGTACTCCGGCTCCGGCTCCAACTTCGAGATCGTCATGGGCTCCGCCGTCGCCACCGTCCTGGGCGGCCAGCAGTCCCCGGCCGACGCGATCGCCCAGATGCGCGGCCAGCTGCAGAACCTGTCCACGACCGCGTCACCCATCTGAGGGGGTGCCTGGTGACCACCGAGACCGTCGTACGCCCCCGCCCCGCGACCGAGGACGGGGCCCCGCCGGAGCAACGTCCCGGCACCGGCCTGCCCGCGCTGGGTTTCCTGGCGCCGTTCCTGATCCTGTACCTCGCGTTCATCATCGGCCCGACCATCTACGGCCTGGTGATGAGCTTCTTCGACACCAGCCTGGTCAAGCCCGGGCTGTCCGGCTTCGCGGGCTTCGGCAACTACGCCGAGGCGTTGCAGAGCAGCGACTTCTGGTCCTCGCTGTGGCACACGGTGTGGTTCACCGTGCTGACCACGCCGCCGTTGATCGTGCTCGCGTTCGTCTTCGCCCTGCTGGCCGACCGGGCCAGCCGCGGCCGGTGGTTCTTCCGGCTGGCGTTCTTCGCGCCGTTCATCCTGCCCTCGGCCGTGGTCGCGCTGATCTGGATCTTCATCTACACCCCGGGGCTCGGGCTGATCGAGACCGGCCTGCTGAAGATCGGCATCACCTCGCCGAACTGGCTGGGCGACCCGAACTGGGCCATGCCGTCGCTGGCGATGACCACCATCTGGTGGACGCTCGGGTTCAACTTCGTGCTCTACCTGGCCGGCCTGCAGGAGATCCCGCGTGACCTCTACGAGGCCTCGGCCATGGACGGCGCCTCGCCCTGGCAGCAGATCCGCAAGATCACCATCCCGATGCTCGGGCGTACCACCACGCTGGTGGCCGTGCTGCAGGTGATCGCCTCGCTCAAGGTCTTCGACCAGATGTACATCATGACCTCGGGCGGGCCGAACTTCGCCACCCGCTCGATCCTCGAGTACGTCTACGACGAGGGCTTCACCAACTTCCGGGTCGGCTACGCCGCGGCCGTGTCGATGCTGTTCTTCGTGGTCGTGCTCCTGGTCTCCGCCGTCTGGTTCACCATCGTCCGCCGCCAGGAGAAGGGGGTCTGACCCATGACGGATCTCGCTCAGCGGGCGGAGACACGCGTCAAGCTCTTCAACCGCATCTGCTTCGGCGTGCTGATCGCCTTCGCCCTGCTCTGGCTGGTGCCGCTGGCCTGGGCGCTGGACACCGCGCTCAAGCCCAACTCCGAGACCACCAGGACCACGTGGGCCATCTCCGACCCGACCCTCGACGCGTTCAGCCGGGTGCTGCGCGACACCGACATCCTCACCTGGTTCGGCTCCAGCCTGTTCATCTCGACGCTGACGGCGGTGGGCACCGTGCTGGTGGCCAGTCTGGCCGCGTACGCGTTGTCCCGGATGCGGTTCCGCTACCGCAACGTGGTGTTCTGGCTGGTGCTGGCCGGCATCATGATCCCCGGCCAGGTGCTGATCGTGCCCTGGTTCCGCGAGTTCGACGCGCTGGGCCTGCTGAACACGTGGTGGGCGGTGAGCCTGCCGCAGATCCCGACCGCGATCGCCGTGTTCATCTTCAAGCAGTTCTTCGACGGCCTGCCGCGCGAACTGGAGGAGGTCGCGCGCATGGACGGCGCCGGCTACCTGCGGATCTACCGGAAGATCATCATGCCGCTGGCCCGCCCCGCGGTCGCGGCCGTGGCCATCTTCACCTTCGTCACCTCGTGGAACGACCTGCTGTGGCCGCTGCTGGTGCTGAGCAACCCCGACATCATGACCGTGCCGGTCGGCCTGGCCACGGTGCAGGGGGCCTTCGGCATCCGGTACGCGGACACGATGGCGTCGGCTATTCTCGGCGCGATCCCGCTCGTCGCCGTGTTCCTGCTGTTCCAGCGTCATATCGTCGAGGGCATCGCCGGCAGCGGCCTGAAAGGTTGAGCATGCTTTCCGCCACCATGACCGTCGACCCCGCGTTCCGGGTGGGCGAGGTGGACCCGCGGCTGTACGGCTCGTTCGTCGAGCACATGGGCCGCTGCGTCTACACCGGCATCTACGAGCCCGGGCACCCGAGCGCCGACGAGAACGGCTTCCGGCAGGACACCGCGGACCTGGTCCGCGAGCTCGGTGTCCCGCTCGTGCGCTATCCCGGCGGCAACTTCGTCTCGGGTTACCGCTGGGAGGACGGCATCGGCCCGGTCGGCGAACGGCCCACCCGGCTCGACCTGGCCTGGCGCTCGCTGGAGTCCAACCACGTCGGCGTCGGCGAGTTCATGACCTGGGCCCGGACCGTCGGCGTGGAGCCGATGATGGCGGTCAACCTGGGCACCCGGGGCATCGACGCGGCCCGGTCCCTGGTCGAGTACTGCAACCACCCGGGCGGCACGTACTGGTCGGACCTGCGCGGCGGGCAGCCGTACGGGATCAAGACCTGGTGCCTGGGCAACGAGATGGACGGCCCGTGGCAGATCGGCCACAAGACCGCTCCGGAGTACGCCCGCCTGGCGCTGGAGACGGCCAAGGCGATGCGCCAGGTCGACCCGTCGATCGAGCTCGTCGCCTGCGGCAGCTCGGGCCGCCAGATGCCGACGTTCGGCAGCTGGGAGGCGACCGTGCTGGCCGAGACCTACGACGCCGTCGACTACGTCTCGATGCACGCCTACTACCAGCAGCACGGCGACGACCGGGACAGCTTCCTGGCCTGCGCCACCGACATGGACCAGTTCATCGACGAGCTCGTCGCGACGGCCGACCACGTGCGCGCGGTGGGCCGGCACAGCAAGCGGATCAACATCTCGTTCGACGAGTGGAACGTCTGGTACCAGAGCCGCTTCGCCGGCGAGAAGAACCTGGACGTCGAGCACCAGCCCCGGCTGATCGAGGACGTCTATTCGGTCACCGACGCGGTCGTGGTCGGCAACCTGCTGATCAGCCTGCTGCGCCACGCCGACCGGGTGAAGATCGGCTGCCAGGCGCAGCTGGTCAACGTCATCGCCACCATCATGACCGAGCCGGGCGGCGCGGCGTGGCGGCAGGCGAGCTTCCACCCGTACGCGCTGACGACCCGCTACGGGCGCGGCACCGTGTTGCAGCCGGCCATCACGGCACCGACGCACGAGACGGCCCGGCACGGCGAGGTCCCGCTGCTGGACGCGGTGGCCGTGCAGACCGATGGCGGCGTGGTGCTCTTCGCGGTGAACCGGTCGCAGACCGAGCCGATGACCCTGGACGTGGACCTGCGCGCCCTGCCCGGCCTGACCACCGCCACCCACACGGTGCTCGCGGACGACGACCCGGATGCGATCAACACCGTCCAGCAGCCCGACCGGGTGCGGCCGCGCGACCTGAGCGAGCCCAAACTGGACGGTGGCCGGCTGCGGGCCGAGCTCCCGGCCCTGTCCTGGAACATGATCAGGATCGGCGGCTGAACCTCAGCTCCATCCAGGGCCGCTCCCGGCCGTCCGCAGCCCGGACGACCCAGTGCGCCCGCATCGACCGGCCGTCGGCGGCCACGCGCAACACGGCGTGGGCCGTCGCGGCCCGGAAGGTCCATTGCCCGTCCCCGTCGACGGTGGCGGCCGACGTCTCGACGCCGCCCCGGTCGTCGTAGGCCCGGGTCGGAAAGGCCCCGCGCGCGGCGTCGTACGGCTCGAAGATCTCCAGGGCCCGGGTGCGCTCCCCGCCGATCACCACGTCGACGCGGTGCACGACGAACGGGCCGAGCCACTCGTAGGCGTCGGTGCCGTCGATGCCGGCGACCACTGTGGTGCCGTCGTCGCCGTACATCTCCCCCTGGGTGTGCCAGTCGCCGATGAGCGGCTCCATCGTCGGGTGATCCGTTTCGCTCATCCGATCAGGGTCGCATCCTCGAAGACCAGCGGCGCCCAGCGCGGGGCGCCGGCGCGGCCGTGTTTGGGGTCGACGCCGACGAAGCGGGCGCCGCCGATCCTGGTGAACGTGTGCCGGGCCGCCCAGTCCACGGTGCTGCGCTGCCGGATCCGCTCGCCGCACAGCCAGGCCCGGTGGCGGAAGTCGACGATGCTCGAGTGGCCGTGCAGCTGGCTGAACGGGGGCGGCTCGGGGGCGTGCAGCCAGGACTCGTACACGTCGGGGCCGGCCTCCGCCCAGAGCGGGCCCCGGTCATGCCACAGCAGCTCCTCGGGCCGGGTGTTGAGCAGGCCCGCGGCGGTCCCGGCGGTGACCGGCGCGCCGAGCTCCTGCCAGGCACCGACGGTCAGCGCGGCATGGGTGAGCAGGAACTCCTCGCCCTCGGCGGTCCGCACCGCGGCCGCCACCCGCAGCTGGTCGCGCAGCCACCAGCCGCGCAGCAGGGCGGCGTCGCTGTCGGCGAGCGGCTCCGGCCAGAACACGCCACCGCCGAGATACTGCGACTCGTGGTTGCCGATGAGCTGGATCCAGCGGGCGGGCGCGTCCGCCAGCCGCCCGGCGACGAAGGCCAGCACGCCGGAGCTGTCCGGCCCCCGGTCGACCAGGTCGCCGACCTGGACGATCACGGTGTCCTCGTCGCGGGTCAGCCCGCCGACCGCGTCCGCCAGGTGCCGCGCACACGCGCCGACGTCCCCGACCACCACGACCCGCGTCACCCGCCACCTCCGTGCCGACGACGATAGCGCCGATCCCGATAAGGCCCGGCCCCGATGACGCCGACGCGGGCAAGCGGGCCTTGCGCGGTCGATGGATGCCGTCCGGCACAATCGGTGGCCGATACTCGCTCGAATTCCACCGGAGCTGCTCCTTCATGTCGTCATGGCCGATCTGGACCGTGGGTGTCGTGCTGCTGATCGGGGCGGGTTTCGCGGCCGTCGCGGTGCCCCGGCTGCGGGCCGGTGAGCTGCACCGGCGTACGGAATGGTCGGCCGCCCGGGCCGCGATCGGCACCGCCACTGTCAGCCGCGACGCCTGCCCGGTCCCGGTCGCCGAGGCCGAGCAGCTGCTGAGCCGG
>NZ_JBEZGQ010000444.1:0-6581 GCF_040650095.1 Actinoplanes sp. NPDC048791
CTCCCTGACCGCGATGCTGGCCGTGGCCGCCCCGGCCGGCTAGATCGGCAGCAGCTCCGCCATCGCGGCCAGGTCAGCCGTCGTTGTGGTCGGCCCGGCGTCCGGGTCGCCGGCGACCGCCCGGGACACGACCCGGCGGACGTTGGTGTCCACGACCGGGTGACGCTGCCCGTACGCGAAGGTCGCCACCGCCCTGGCCGTGTACATCCCCACGCCCGGCAGCGCCAGCAGTTGTTCCAGATCGTCGGGCACCTGCCCGCCGTGGCGTTCCACGATGGCCACCGCGCACGCGTGCAGCCGCATCGCCCGGCGCGGGTAACCCAGCCGGCCCCACATCCGGATGGCCTCGGACGGGGGATCCTCGGCCAGGGCCGCCGGTTCCGGCCAGCGTGTCATCCACGCCTGCCAGGCCGGTGTCACCCGGACCACCGGTGTCTGTTGCAGCATCACCTCGCTGACCAGCACCGCCCAGGCGCTGGTGCCGGGGACCCGCCAGAGCAGGTCGCGGGCGTTGGCGTCGTACCACTTGATGACCGAGTCGGCGAGCGTCATAACGGCACCAGCTTAGGATGCCGGAGTGAACGAGCTTGCCATCACCGTCATCGGTCCCGACCGGACCGGCATCGTCGCCGACGTCTCCGAGGCGCTCGCCGGGGTCGGGGCCAACCTGTCCGACTCCACCATGACCCGGTTGCGCGGACACTTCGCGATGACCCTGATCTGCACCGGCGCCGCCGCCGACGATGTGGAGAAGGCGCTGGCCCCGCTCAGTGGGCTGCTGGCGACCGTCCGGGCCGTGGCTCCCGAGGCGGACACGGACGCGGCGGGGGAGCCGTACCTGGTCAGCGTGCACGGCGCCGACCGGCTCGGGATCGTCGCGGCCGTCACCCGGGTGGTCGCCGCCGCCGGCGGCAACATCACCGACCTCACCACCCGCCTCACCGGCCCGCTCTACGTCCTGATCGCCGAGGTCGACGTGCCGCCCGGTGCGGCCGACGACCTGGCCGCCCGCCTCGCCGTGGCCGCGCAGGAGCTGGGCGTCGAGGTGACCCTGCGCCGGGCCGAGCCGGACGTCCTGTGAGCGACGCCCTGGCCGACTGGAAGCCCGACGTGCTCGGTGTCGAGGGCAAGGTGCTGCCCGTGGTCACCGCCCCGGCCGGCGTGCTCAGCAGCGCCGGCGCCGAGGTCGACCCGGCCGACCCGGCGATCGTGCAGCTCGCCGCGGACCTGGTCGCCACCATGCGGGTCTCGCCCGGCTGCGTCGGCCTGGCCGCGCCGCAGGTCGGGGTGGGTGCGCAGGTGTTCGTCGTGGACGTGACCGAGCACCCGAAGACGGTGACCGCGCACGGCACGTTCGTGCTGTGCAACGCCCGGGTCGTCGAGGCGAGCCGGTGGCGCCCCGGCCGGGAAGGCTGCATGTCCGTGCCGGACCTGACCGGCGACGTGAAACGCGCCGGCCGGGTGGTGGTCGAGGCCGTCCTTCCGGGTACGGGTGAGCCGGTGCGACTGACCACGGACGCGTTCGAGGCGCGGGCCCTGCAACACGAGATCGACCACTGCGCCGGAAAACTATTCCTCGACCGGGTCGCCGGTGCGCACGCCGTCTACCAGCGCAAGGTCTATCTCTAACGATCAGCGCGCGAGACGGTGTCGCATTATCGGCGCGTCGCGGCAGTCATGCCCCCTTCGCGGGGATACCGTGCACCCATCATGCGTTCGACGGTCGGTCCCCTTCCTGCCGCCGTGTACTGGCGGCGTCGCGCTGTGGTGCTCGGAGCACTGCTGCTCGGCGTCATCGTGCTGTTCGTGTCCTGCTCCGGCGGGGACGACAAGGACAGCAATCGCGGCAAGGGCGCTTCCTCGCAGGCGCCGCTCACGCCTCCCTCGGCGTCGAACACCCCCGAGGAAGAGCCGTCCTTCACCGACCCCGGGCCGGGCGCGGGCAACCCGTCGCTGCCGGACCCGGGCGAGCTGACCGCCAGCGGCGCGGGCGCCAACCCGTCGGCCGGCGCCGGCGGAAACCCGGGCGACGGCACCCAAGGCGGCACCCAGGGTGGCACTCAGGACGGTACGCAGGGCGGCACGACCGACACGAACGTGGCGGCCGCCGGTGGCGTGTGCACCGACGCGGAGATGTCCCTGACGCCGATGCCGGCCGTTACTACGGTCCGTCGTGGTGCCCCGCTGGCGGTGCGCCTCAAGATCAAGAACATCTCGGCCCGTACGTGCACCCGCGACGTGGGCCCGGACCTCCAGGAGCTCTACCTCGGCCAGGGCGCCGGCCGGGTCTGGTCCTCGGACACGTGCAGCACGGTCAAGGGCTCCGAGGTCCGCACGTTCCCGCCGAACGGCGAGCGCGAATACAACGTGACCTGGAACGGCAAGCAGGCCAACAAGTGCTCGGGCGGGCTGGCCACCGGCACGGCGCCGGCCGCGGGCATCTACGAGATGCACTTCCGGCTGGGCGCCAAGGTCAGCGCCCCCGTCACCATCAACATCACCGCCTGACCGAGCCCGGCGCTGGTCGTCTCAGCCGCACAGGGTCCACGTCAGGCCGGCCGGCCGCACCGTCGCATCGCGGGAGCCGAGCTGGGCGACCGGTCTACGCGGGCCGGGCGGGGCGCTCGTAGAGGAACTCCGTCCCGTCCTCTTCGTCCCACTGCTCGCCGACGTGCTCGAACCCGAACCCCGCGATGGTCGCCAGCGAGGCAACGTTCTGCGGACTGATGCTCGCCCGCACCGTCACCACGGACTCCTCACCGGCCGCCCACCGCAGCAGCTCAGTCACCATGGCCTTCGCATAGCCGCGCCTGCGGTAAGCCGGGTCCGTGCTGTAACCCATCTCGACCATGCCCGCGCTGTCCGGCGGCCCGTGGAAGCCGCCCGCCCCCACCACCACACCGTCAGGCACCGAGACCGCCGCGCGGACGATCCAGTCGGCGGACGCCGGATCCCCCGCGATCTGGTCGAGGCGCATGCGCCAGAGCCACGTCACCTCATCGCTGAGGAACCACTTCGACAGCGGAATGCCGGTCGCCGTGCGCGCGGCCGCCAGGTCGCCGGCCAGCAGTGCTTCGAGGACCGGGGGTGGCAGGCGTACGAAGCGCACTGCCGGCTGTTCGGTGCTCATTCGGAGCCGTGGTACGTGCCGGTGTCGTCGGTGTCGTCCGCGAAGTCGGCGAAGTCCACGTTGCCGACGGCCAGGTTGGCCGAGACGTCGGTGAAGGACGCCGGCCGTACCCGGAATGTCCGGCCCGGCTCCTCGGCGAGGTCGATCGCGAGCAGCGGGTGCTCGTCGTCGGTGAGGGCGACCTGGTCGGCCAGGAACAGGTACGCCAGCTTGTCGTCCTCGCTCGCGGCGGCGTCCGCCTCCACCAGGTTCTGGATCGTCACCCCCGCGTACGCCGGGTCGCTGACGTAGGTGGCGCTGCGGTGGGCTCCTTCGCTGCGCATCACGGCTCGCAGCTCGTCCCAGGCCGCATCGTCGCTGAAGTCCGCGCGCAGGACCAGGGAGGTCAGATCGTTGGGCGCGGGCAGGGGTGTGGGGATAGCAGTCATGGTGAGGCGAAGCCTAGACGTAGCGCTCGAGGATCGAGGCCTCGGCCAGGCGGGACAGGCCCTCGCGGACCCCGCGGGCGCGGGCGTCGCCCACCCCTTCCACCGCCTGCAGGTCCTCGACCGTGGCGCCGAGCAGGCGTTGCAGGCTGCCGAAGTGGTCGACGAGGCGTTCGACGATCTGGGCCGGCAGGCGGGGCACCTTGGCCAGCAGCCGGAAGCCGCGGGGGCTGACCGCCGCGTCCAGCGCGTCGGAGGCGCCCGCGTAGCCGATCGCCTTGGCCACCGCGACCAGGTCGATCATCTCGGTGGCGGTCAGCAGGTCGAGCTCGACCAGGGCCTCGTCCAGCGTGCGGGCCTTGCGCCCGGTCGGCAGGTAGTCCCGGATGACCAGCGTGCGGTCGGAGTCGACGCCGGCCATCAGCTCGTCGAGCTGCAGGGCCAGCAGGCGGCCGTCGGTGCCCAGCTCGACCACGTAGCCTGAGATCTCGTCGGCGATGCGGCGGACCATCTCGAGGCGCTGCACGACCGCCACCGCGTCGCGGACGGTGACCAGGTCTTCGATCTCCAGCGCGGAGAGCGTGCCGGACACCTCGTCGAGGCGCAGCTTGTAGCGCTCGAGGGTGGCCAGGGCCTGGTTGGCGCGCGACAGGATGGCCGCGGAGTCGTCCAGGACGTGCCGCTGGCCGTTCACATAGAGCCCGATGATGTGCATGGACTGGCTGACCGAGATCACCGGGAAGCCGGACTGCTTGGCGACCCGCTCGGCGGTGCGGTGCCGGGTGCCGGACTCCTCGGAGTGGATGCCGGGGTCGGGCATCAGGTGCACGGCGGCCCGGACGATGCGGGTGCCGTCGCTGGAGAGCACCACCGCGCCGTCCATCTTGCACAGCTCGCGCAGGCGGGTGGCGGAGAACTCCACGTCGAGCGGGAAACCGCCGGTGCAGATCTGCTCGACCACCGCGTCGTAGCCGAGCACGATCAGCGCGCCGGTGCGGCCGCGCAGGATGCGCTCGAGGCCGTCGCGCAGGGCGGTGCCCGGAGCCATCAGGGCGAGGTTGGCGCGCAGCGGGTCACCGCTGACTCCACCGCCGGTCAGGCCGGGCGTCGTCGGGGTCATCGGACGGGCTGCCGAACCGTTGACGCCGGCAGCAGCGCCATTGGCATGGCGGTTTGATGAGGCATCGCGGTCGAGCGGCACCTGTACATTCTACGGACTCGTATCCAGGTCAACGAGCCGCGGTTCCGCCGGGGCTCCAGAGCGTGATCGACGGTCACTGCCGGTGAGCGTGCGGCGCGGCTCATTCGGCTGACGCCCGGGCTGCCCACTGCACCGCGGTCTGCAGGTCGCCCACCTCGACGACGCGCATGCCCTTGGGTGGGCTGTCGCCCTCGCCGGTGCCGTACCCGGGTGGGACCAGGGCGAAGCGGAAGCCCAGCCGGGCCGCCTCGGCCAGCCGCCGCCCGATCGCGCCGACCCGGCGCACCTCGCCGGTCAGCCCCACCTCGCCGATGGCCACCAGGTGCGGGGCCATCGCCAGGTTGAGCGCGCCGGAGGCCACCGCCAGGGCCATCGCCAGGTCGGCCGACGGCTCGGTGACCCGGATGCCGCCGACGGTGGCCGCGAAGACCTCCCGGTCGTGCAGCTTGATCTTTTCCATCCGGCGCTGCAGCACCGCCAGCACCATGGCCAGCCGGGCGCTGTCGAGCCCGGAGACGGTGCGCCGGGGGGAGCCCTGCACCTGGGCGCCGATCAGGGCCTGCACCTCGGTGACCATCGCCCGGCGGCCCTCCATCGCCACGGTGACGCAGGTGCCCGGCACCGGCTCGTTGTAGCGGGTGAGGAACAGCCCGGACGGATCGGCGAGGCTGACGATGCCGGTCTCGTGCATCTCGAAGCAGCCCACCTCGTCGGCCGGGCCGTAGCGGTTCTTCACGCCGCGGACCAGGCGCAGCGACGAGTGCTTGTCGCCCTCGAAGTGCAGCACCACGTCGACCAGGTGCTCGAGCACCCGCGGACCGGCGACCGAGCCGTCCTTGGTGACGTGCCCGACCAGCACGGTGGCCACCCCGCGCTCCTTGGCGATGCTCACCAGGGCCGCGGTGACGGCGCGGACCTGGGTGACACCGCCGGGCACACCCTCGGTGCCGGGCGCGGAGATGGTCTGCACCGAGTCGATGATCAGCAGGCCGGGCTTGACCGCGTCGAGGTGGCCGAGGACCGCGCCGAGGTCGCTCTCGGAGGCGAGATAGAGGTTGTCGTGCAGGGCGCCGAGCCGCTCGGCCCGCAGCCGCACCTGGCTGACCGACTCCTCGCCGCTGACCACCAGCGAGGGGGTGTTGGTGCCCGCGGCCCACTGCTGGGCCACGTCGAGCAGCAGGGTCGACTTGCCGACGCCGGGCTCGCCGGCCAGCAGCACCACCGCGCCCGGCACCAGACCGCCGCCGAGCACCCGGTCGAGCTCGGAGACGCCGCTGGGCACGGCCTTGGCCGGGGCGGCACTGATGGTCTTGATGGGACGGGCCGGCTCGGACGGCATCCGCGAGCTGACCACCCGGCCGGACACCACGGGACCGGTCAAGGTGGACTCGATGATCGAGCCCCACTCGTTGCACTCGGGGCAGCGGCCCAGCCACTTGGGCGGCTGGTGCCCGCACGCGTCGCACTGATAGGCGGGCCGCGGCTCAGAGCGGGCGCGGGACGGAGTGCGGGAAGTCGTCACACCAGTCACGCTAGCCCGCCGGTATGACAAACCGGGGACTTACTCCCCTTCGCCGAGATTCTCCTCGGGACCGATGCCGGGCGCCCGCGACGCCGGGCTCAGCGGGATGGCCATCGGGGCCTGCAGGACGAGCGGCTGCGCGCCGTTGCTGAACTCGAACACCAGGTTGATCGACTGACCCGGGACGAGCTTGCCGCTCAGGCCGATGGCCTGCAGCTTCTCGGCGTCCTCGGGCAGGAAGGTGGCCGCGCCGAGCGGTCCGATCTCGATCCGGGCCGGCCGTGGTCGCGAAGCGGATCCAGG
>NZ_JBEZGQ010000445.1:0-6581 GCF_040650095.1 Actinoplanes sp. NPDC048791
GCGCCGAGCACGGCCGCGAGGCCGCCGAACGGCTGTCGCGCACCCTGGACCGGATCCGGGAACGCGCGACCGGAGCCGCGATCGCCACGGAAGAGGCGGCGATCGTCGACCTGGCCCTGCGCGGCGAGTACGCGGCAGCGGCCGCCGCGGCCGAGACCCTGGTGGACGAGAAGAAGCTGTACCGCCTGTTCGTCACGGCGCTGCGCCTGGAACGCTTCGACATCCCGATGGCCCTGCGCCTGCTGGAGGGCGGCCAGACCCCGCGCGAGGCGATCCGCTCGGGCCACCTGATCGGCAAGTACAGCTGGTGGCCGTCCTGGCTGCTGCGCATCGTCACCGAACGGGCCCTGGCCGGCACCCTCGACGAGCAGACCATCGCGGCGCTGGACAAGTGCGCGTACGCGGAACTGACCCCGCTGCAGGCGAACCTGGCCCGCAAGCTGCTGGGCGGCAACGAGGCGCTGATCAGCACGGCGGCCCACCGCCTGATCACCCTGGGGGAAGCCGACGCGGCGGAACGCCTGCGCGAGGGCGATATCGCGGCGGTGGCGTTCGCGGCCCGGCTGAGCACGCAGTAGAGCGTGAAAGGGCCCGGCCGTCGGGTGACGACCGGGCCCGGGGGAGTGACAGCGGCTACGCGCCGCCGGCCGTCAGGGTCACCGTCTGCGGCTGGAAGCCCGCACCGTTGATGTCCACGCCGGCCGCCTTGGCCTGGTCCTGGGCCTGCTTGATGTAGTCGTTGGTGAAGGCCAGGCCTTCCGGCTGCTTGGTCAGCACCGTGTCGCCGGTCTGGTTCTTCGTGGTGAGGGACAGGTCGACCGTCTGCTTCCAGTCGGCCTCGTTGATCGTGCCGACCCCACCGGTCGCCGGCCAGACCAGCTTGTTCACCTCGTTCATCTGCCAGAGCTGGTGGCTCTTGCCGAGCTTGGAGCCCTTGGCCACCACCAGGTCGCGGCACTTCTCGGCGTTGTCGCGGCAGTACGCCCAGCCCTTGATCGTGCCGGCCAGGAACTTCACCGTCTGCTGCTGGTACGCCGGGTCGCTGAGCTTGTCCGTGTTGGCCCACACGGCGTCCTGCAGCATCGACGAGCCTTCGGTCTTCCAGTCGATGATGGCGAAGTCCTCGGGCGTGTAGAGCTTGCCGGTCGCCGGGTTCGTCGCCTCCAGCAGCTGGGCGTACTCGTTGTAGCTCATCGCCTGGGCGGCGTCGATCTCCTTCTTGAGCAGGGCCTGCATGTCGAACTGCTGCTGCACCAGGGTGACGTCCTTGCCGGGGTCGATCCCGGCCTTGGTCATGCCGGCGAACAGCTCGAACTCGTTGCCGAAGCCCCAGTTGCCGACCTTCTTTCCTTTCAGATCCGCGGCGGTGCTGATGCCGCTGTCCTTCCAGGCCACCTGGTACGTGCCGGAGCGGGCGAAGATCTGGCCGACGTCGGTGATGCCGGCGCCCTGCTCGCGCGACGCCAGCGCCTTGGGGACCCAGGCGACCGCGTAGTCGGCCTTGCCCTGGGCCAGCACGGTCTGCGGCACGATGTCGACGCCGCCTTCGAGCAGTTGCACGTCGAGGCCCTGCTCCTTGTAGAAGCCCTGGTCCACGGCGGCGATGTAGCCGGCGAACTGGGCCTGGTAGAACCACTGCAGCTGCAGTTTGATCGGGGTCGGGGCGCCGCCGCTGGCGCCCGGGGTCGTCGTCGTGGGGGTGTCGGCGGTGCCGCAGGCGCTCAGCGTGAGCACGGCGGCGATGAGGGTGGCGAACAAGGGACGACGCACACGAACTCCTAGGAGATGAGGCGGGTTTTCCAGGGCATCGCGATCCGCTCCAGCAGGAGCGTGGCCAGGTAGAAGAACAGTCCGAGCAGGCAGGCGCCGACCACGAAGGCCCAGGCCCGGGGGTACGCGGTGAACGCGGCGGCGGAGGTGATCCGCGCGCCGAGCCCGTCCTGCAGCCCGCCGAAGTATTCGGCGACCACCGCGGCGATGACGGCCAGCGACGACGCCTGTCGCAGGCCGGTGAAGACGAACGGCAGCGCGCCGGGCAGCCGGACCAGCCGGGTGAAGGTCCAGCCGCCGGCGGCGTAGCTGGTCATCAGCTCCCGGTGGGTCGGGTCGACCTCGCGCAGGCCGCGCAGCGTGTTGATGAAGACCGGGAAGAACACGATGATCCCGGCGACCAGCCGGCGCGGCACACTCGAGGTCGACTCGAACATGTTGTTGAGGATCGGGGCCAGCGCGATGATCGGCAGCGCGTTGAGCACCGCGGCGAGCGGGACGGAGACCTCGGAGAGGATCCGGAACCGGCTGGCCGCCATCGCGGCGAGCACCCCGGCGACCGTGCCCCAGGCCAGCCCGACGAGCGCGTTGAGCCCGCTGGCCAGCCCGGCCTCCCACACGTTCTGGCGCTGCACGACCAGCTCGTGCCAGATCGCCGACGGCGCCGGCAGGATGAACGGCGCGATCCGGCCCAGCGTGACGGTCAGCTCCCACAAGACCAGCGCCACGATCCCGAGCAGGACCGGCGGGGCGACGCGGCGCAGGAGATTCACGGCGCGGTCGCTTCGGAGGTACGGGGCGACGGCGCCACAACCGCAGCGGCATCCTCCGCCCCCACAGATTCGGGCACCGTCCCGGTGCCCCGCAACGCGCGGCGGACCGCGGTGATCGCCGCGAAGTACGCCGGGGACTGCCGGGCCGCGTCGTCGCGGGTGCCCAGCCCGACGTCGATCGTCGCGGTGATCCGGCCCGGCCGCGGTGACATCACCACGACCCGATTGGACAGGAACACCGCCTCCGAGATGGAGTGCGTGACGAAGACCGTGCTGGTGCCGGTCTGCGCGCAGATCGCCAGCAGCTCCGACTGCAACCGCTCGCGGGTCATCTCGTCGAGCGCGCCGAACGGCTCGTCCATCAGCAGCAGCGGCGGGTGCACGGCCAGGGCCCGGGCGATCGCGACGCGCTGCTGCATGCCGCCGGACAGCTGGGCCGGATAGTGCCCGGCGAAGTCGGCCAGCCCGACCAGCGCCAGCATCTCCGTGGCCCGGGCCCTGCGCTCGGCCCGGGAGGTGCCCCGCAACTCCAGCGGCAGCTCCACGTTGCGCTGCACGGTGCGCCATTCGAAGAGGCCGGCCTGCTGGAACGCGATGCCGTACTCCTGGTCCAGCCGGGCCCGGGCGGCCGGTTTGCCGGCCACCTCGACCGTCCCGGTCGTCGCCGGGATCAGGTCGGCGATCAGCCGCAGCAGGGTGCTCTTGCCGCACCCGGACGGCCCGATCAGCGAGACGAACTGCCCGGCCGGGATGGCCAGATCGATGCCGGTCAGGGCGGTGACCTCGTCGGGCCGGCCCTGGTTGAAGACCTTGGAGACTCCGGAGAGGGACACTGCGGTCACATCGTCACCACCGAGACGCGTCGTCGGTGCCGCATCAGCGGCAGTTCCAGCAGGCTGACCAGGGCGGCGACGACGAGCCCGAGCAGGGCCGCGCCGAGCATGGCGGTGTAGACCTTCGCGGGATCACTGGTGGCCTCCCGGGAGTACTCGATGATGAGCCGGCCGATGCCGCCGCGCGTACCGGTGGAGATCTCGCCGACCACCGCGCCCACGACGGCGGCCGCGCCGGCCAGCCGCAGGGCCGGGAACAGGTACGGCAGTGAGGCCGGCAGGCGCAGTTTGACCAGCGTGCGCCACCACCCGGCGGCGTAGCTGCGCATCAGCTCGACCCCGGCCGCCTGCGGCGACTGCAGACCGCGCAGCATGCCCACGGCGACCGGGAAGAAGGCCAGGTACGCCGCGATCACCGCGACCGTCATCCACTCCGGCCAGACCGTGCCGCCCCACCCGGCGATGAGCGGCGCTAGCGCGACCAGCGGCACGGTCTGCGACAGGATCACGTACGGCAGCAGCCCGCGCTCGACGATCCGGAAGCGCTGCATGGCCACCGCCAGCAGCAGGCCGATCACCGCGCCGGCCGCGAAGCCGACCGTGGTGATCCCCAGCGTGAAGAAACTGGCGCTGAGCACCGCCTGCCAGACCGGCCGGCCGCCGGTGAGTTCCGGACGGCCGAGCCGGCTGAGCATCTCCCAAACGTGCGGCATCGACAGGTCGTCGGCCCGGGGCAGGATCCGGACGCCGAACAGCACCGTCCCGTCCGGGTTCCCGACCGCCTTGTAGCCCTCCCAGAGGGCGATGAGCACGACCAGGCCGGCGCCGGCGCTGAGCACACGTCTCACGCGACCACCGGGATGATCTTCTCGCCGTACGCCCGCAGGGTCGCCTCTTTGTCGTCGTGCTGCAGGTAGAGGGCGAACTGATCGACGCCGATGGCCCGCAGCTCCTCCAGGCGTTGCAGGTGCGCCTCGACCGGGCCCAGCACGCAGAACCGGTCCACCACCTCGTCCGGCACGAACGAGGTGTGCGAGTTGCCGGCCCGGCCGTGCTCGGCGTAGTCGTAGCCCTGCCGGCCCTTGATGTAGTCGGTCAGCACCTGCGGCACCGCGCCGTCGGCGCCATAGCGGGCGACGATGTCGGCGACGTGGTTGCCGACCATGCCGCCGAACCAGCGGGTCTGGTCCCGCTGGTGGGCCAGGTCGTCACCGACGTAGGCGGGCGCGGCGACGCAGAACTTGATGGCCGCCGGGTCGCGGCCGGCCCGCTCCGCGGCGGCCCGGACCGCCTTGATCATCCAGGCCGCGATGTCCGGGTCGGCGAGCTGCAGGATGTAGCCGTCACCCACCTCACCGGTCAGGGCCAGGGCCTTGGGCCCGTACGCGGCCACCCACACGTCCAGCCGGCTGTCGGGTGCCCAGGCGAACCGCAGCTCCTGACCGCGCAAGGACACCGTCTCCCCGCTGGCCAGGCCGCGGATCACCCCGATGCTCTCGCGCAGCTGGGCCAGCGAGTTCGGTTGCAGGCCCAGCACCCGCAGGGCCGAGTCGCCGCGGCCGATCCCGCAGACGGTGCGGTTGCCGTACATCTCGTTGAGGGTGGCGAACTGGGACGCGATCACGGTCCAGTCCCGGGTGCCCGGGTTGGTCACCATCGGGCCGACGATCACCCGCTCGGTGTCGGCCAGGATCTTGCTGTAGATGACGAACGGCTCCTGCCACAGCACGTGCGAGTCGAACGTCCACACGTGGCTGTAGCCCAGCTCCTCCGCCTTCTTGGCCCACTCCACCACCTCCAGGGCGGGCGGGTCGCACTGCAGGACGACGCCGATGTCCATGCTCACCTCACCTCCGGGAAGCCCAGGTCGACCGTGGACGAGGCGGGGTCGGGCCAGCGCGAGGTGACCACCTTGCTGCGGGTGTAGAACTGGATGCCCTCGGGGCCGTACATGTGCAGGTCGCCGAAGAGCGAGGACTTCCAGCCGCCGAAGCTGTAGTAGGCCACCGGTACGGGCACCGGCACGTTGACGCCGACCATGCCGCAGTTGACGTCGTACTGGAACCGGCGCGCCGCCCCGCCGTCGCGGGTGAAGATCGCCGTGCCGTTGCCGTACTCGTTGCTGTTGACCAGCTCCAGCGCCTGCTCGTAGGTGTTGGTCCGGACCACCGACAGCACCGGGCCGAAGATCTCGTCGGTGTAGAGCGGCGAGTCGGTCGGCACCTTGTCGACCAGCGACGCGCCCAGGAAGAAGCCCGGGCTTTCGCTGATCGGCGCGTCCCGTCCGTCGACGACCACCTCGGCACCGCCGGCGCCGGCCAGATAGCCGGCCACCTTGTCGCGGTGCTCGCGGCTGATCAGCGGGCCCATCTCGGCCGCCGGGTCGCTGGCCGGGCCGACCGTGATGCGGGCGATCCGGTCCTTGATCGCGGCGACCAGCGGGTCACCGACCGCGCCGACCGCCACCACGACCGAGACCGCCATGCAGCGCTCGCCGGCCGAGCCGTACCCGGCGCTGACCGCGGCGTCCGCGGCCGTGTCCACGTCGGCGTCCGGGAGCACGACCATGTGGTTCTTCGCGCCGCCCAGGGCCTGCACCCGCTTGCCGGCCCGGGTGCCCTGCTCGTAGACCGACCTGGCGATCGGGGTGGAGCCGACGAACGACAGCGCCTGCACGTCCGGGTGGGCGATCAGCGTCTCGACGGCCTCCCGGTCACCCTGCACGACGTTGAACGCGCCGTCCGGCAGCCCGGCCTGGCGCAGCAGGTCGGCCAGCAGCAGCGAGACCGACGGGTCCTTCTCGCTGGGCTTGAGCACGAAGGTGTTGCCGCAGACCAGGGCGTTGCAGAACATCCACATCGGGACCATGGCCGGGAAGTTGAACGGCGTGATGCCGGCGACCACCCCGAGCGGCTGGCGGATCGAGTAGACGTCCACGCCGGTCGAGGCCTGCTCGCTGTACCCGCCCTTGAGCAGGTGCGGCGCGCCGGCGGCGAACTCGATGTTCTCCAGCCCGCGGGCCAGCTCGCCGCCGGCGTCGGCGACAGTCTTGCCGTGCTCCTGGCTCACCAGCGACGCGATCTCCTTGCGGTTCGCGTCGACCAGCTCGCGGAAGCGGAACATGACCTCGGCCCGGCGGGACAGCGACGCCGCCCGCCAGGACGGGAAGGCGGCCTTGGCCGCGGCCACCGCGCGCGCCGTCTCG
>NZ_JBEZGQ010000446.1:0-6565 GCF_040650095.1 Actinoplanes sp. NPDC048791
AGCCGTACCGTTGCCAGTCGAGCTGGCCGGGCGCGTGCGCGTCGGTGTCGATGCTGAACAGGCAGCCCGCCTCCACCGCCACGGCCAGGCCGGCGCGGCCAGCGTGGCCGCCGAGGGCATCAGCCACGTCGTGCAGACGGTCGCGGCCGGCGCGGAGGAGATGGGCGCCTCGATCGGCGAGATCTCCAGCAACGCCCAGGACGCGGCGCGGGCCGGCCGCGACGGCGTCGGGCTGACCGAGACGGCCAGCGGCGTGATCGACGAGCTGCGGGTCTCCACCACCAAGATCGCCGACGTGGTCCGGCTGATCGCCAGCATCGCCGAGCAGACCAACCTGCTCGCGCTGAACGCCACCATCGAGGCGGCCCGGGCCGGCGACCTCGGCAAGGGCTTCGCGGTGGTGGCCGGCGAGGTCAAGGAACTGGCCCAGGAGACCGCCCGGGCGACCGACGACGTGACGGCCCGGGTCGCCGCGATCGAGGGGGACACCGCCCGCGCGGTCGAGGCGATCAACGCCATCACGGCCACCATCGCCCAGGTCAACGACTACCAGACGGCGATCGCCGCGGCGGTGGAGGAGCAGGCCGCGACGACCGCGGAGATGGCCCGCAACATCAGCGAGGTGGCCACCGGCAGCCAGGACATCGCGGTGGGCATCACCGCGGTCAGCGGCGCGGTGGACAGCACCCGGTCGGCGGTGGCGGTGTCCCACCAGGCGGCCGACGAGCTGAACGCGACCGCCCGGCGGCTGACCGGACTGGTGGGACGGTTCACCGTCTGAGCGCGGGCAGCGGTCAGGCCGGCAGGTAGGTGAGCACCTCGACGCCGGTCGTGGTGGTGAACGTGCTGCTCAGCTTCAGTGCGACCTTGGTGCCCTCGTCCCACAGCTTGCGGCCCTCGCCGACCACCACCGGGTAGACCATGATCCGGTACTCGTCGATGAGGTTGTGCCGGGTCAGCAGGTTGACCAGCGAGGCGCTGCCGTTGATCAGCAGCGAGCCGGAGCCGGTCTTGAGCTTGGTGACCGCTTCGACCACGTCGCCCTGGAGGAACTCTGCGTTCCACTCGGGCTCGGTGAGCGTGGTGGTGGCGACGTACTTGGGCATGCCGTTCATCTTCTTGCCGAAGTCGCCGGTCGCCTCCTCCATCTGCGGCCAGGCGGCCTTGAAGCCCTCGTACGTCCGCCGGCCCAGCAGCAGCGCGTCGGCCTCCATGAGGTTGCTGCTCTGCCAGGCGCCGAGCTCGTCGTTGAAGTAGGGCCCGCTCCAGGCCGGCTCCTCGAAGACGCCGTCCAGGGTCACGTACTCCACCGCGATGATCTTTCCCATGCCTGCCGGCCTCCCGTGTTGTGGCGATCGAACAGCTGAGCCTGCCTCAGCCGGTCCCGCCGCGCCACCTCAACATGCGACGCTGCAGCGCGTGAAACTCGACGAGATCCTGCGGCGCCGGATCGAGCGGCACCACCTCGGCAGCACCAAAGCCCCCGACGTGGTCGCGGCGGCCCGGCGGGTCGGCGGCCTGCGGCCGACGCCGCCGAGTTCGCCCGCTGGTTCGACCTCAAGCCACCGCTGGCCAAGAAGTCCTTCGCCCGGCTGGCCGACCGGCTGCGGCCCGTCAGGGAAGAGGGTTTCCTGCCGGCCGACGCGCCGGACGCCGGTGGCGGGGACACGGTGCTGCTGCTGCCGGCCTTCGACCCGTACGTGGTGGGCAGCCTGCGCCGGCTCGAAACGGTGAGCAGCGGGCCGAAGTCGGCGGTTTCCCGGCCGCAGGGCTGGATCTCCCCCACGCTGGTGGTGAACGGCCGCATCGAGGGGGTGTGGGAGCTCGCCGGCGGCCACCAGGTCGTCACGCCGTTCGCCCCACTGTCCGCCGCGACCCGGCGGGCCCTGCCCGAGGGGTCCGTCATCCGCTGAAGCCCGCTCCGGGGGTCCGATGAGCGTCATGCAGGACGCGCCCGCCGCGCTGGCCGAGCCCGTACGGCCGGTCCACCGCTCGTGGGTCGCCCTGCTGTCCGCCGCGAACCTGGGTCTGTGGATGGCGTTCTTCACGCCGGTGCAGGTGCTGCTCCCGGAACAGATCAGCGAGCTGGGCATCGAGGGCAAGGAAGCCGCGCTGGGCTGGGTCACCGCCCTCGGCGCGCTGGTCGCGATCGTCATCAACCCGCTGGCCGGCCTGTACTCCGACCGGACCCGGCTGCGCCTCGGCGGCCGGTCGTACGGCCGCCGGCACGTCTGGACGCTGGCCGGCGCCCTGATCGCCGCCCTGTCGCTGCTGGCCCTGGCCGGTCAGCGGCACCTCGCGGGTGTGGCGCTGGGCTGGGCCGGCGCCCAGCTCGGGCTCAACATCATGCTGGCCACGCTGACCGCGGCGGTCCCGGACCGGGTCCCGGTACGTCAGCGGGGCATGGTCTCCGGCTGGATCGGCATGCCGCAGGCGCTCGGCCTGGTGCTCGGCGCGGTGCTGGTCACCGCGGTGGTCACCGGCGTCGCCGCGGGTTACCTCATGATGGCCCTGGTCCTGCTGCTGCTGGCCGTGCCGTTCGTGCTGCTCACCCCGGACGATCCGCTGCCCGCCGGGCCCACCCGGCCGCGGTCGCGGACCGGGCTGTGGCGGGTCCTGCGGGAGTATCCCGACTTCGGCTGGGCCTGGGGCACCCGGTTCCTGGTCCAGCTCGGCAACGCTCTGGGCACGCTCTACCTGCTGTATTTCCTCACCGACCGGCTCCGGCTGGCCGACCCGGACACCGGGCTGCTGATCATGATCCTGCTCTACACGGCGGGCATGGTCGCGACGGCGGTGCTCGGCGGCCGGCTCTCCGACCGGTCCGGGCGCCGCAAGATCTTCGTGGTGTGGTCCGGTGTGGTCATCGCGGTCGCGGCCCTGCTGCTGGCGATCTGGCCGACCTGGCCGGTGGCCCTGGTCGCCTCGGTGCTGCTGGGCGCGGGCTACGGCGTCTATCTGGCGGTCGACACCGCGCTGATCACCCAGGTGCTGCCGGCCGCGGTGGACCGGGCCAAGGACCTCGGGGTGATCAACATCGCGACGGCCGCGCCGCAGGTGCTCGGGCCGGCCATCGCGGCGCCGCTGGTCACCCACCTGGGCGGCTACTCCACGCTGTACGCGCTGACCGCGGCGGTCACCCTGCTCGGCGCGGTCCTGGTGGTACGGATCCGCGCGGTCCCCTGAGTCAGCGGGACCGCGCGGATCAGCTGTCACGCGGGCAGGGTCCAGCGCTGGTTCGTACCGGCGAAGCACTCCCAGATCTGCAGCCGGGTGCCGTTGGCCGAGCTGTTGTTCGACGCGTCCAGGCACTTGTTGCTGACCGGGTTGCGCAGGGTGCCGTTGCTCTGCGCCTGCCACTGCTGGGCACCGGTGCCGTTGCAGTCGTAGATCTGCACCAGCGAGCCGTTCGCGGTGCCGGCCGCCGCCACGTCCAGGCACTTGCCCAGCCCGCGCAGGGTGCCGTCGGTCGCGACGGTCCAGTTCTGCGCGGCGCTGCCGTTGCAGTCGTAGAGCTGCACGGCGGTGCCGTTGGCCGACGACGCCGCGGCGATGTCGACGCACTTGCCACCGATGCCGGTGATCCGGCCGGTGCGCCCCGAGGGCGGCGGGGTGGTCGGCGTGCCACCGCCGGTCGCCGTCGAGTAGATGGCGCTGACCAGCGAGTTGGCGCCCGTCGCGTCCTGGGAGAGCTCCCAGTTCATGATGCCGCCGGCGTTGGCCATGGCCCACTGGGTCTTGCGGCGGATCGTCGGCAGGCCGTTGTAGCACTCCTGCACGCCGCTGATCGTGGCGCAGTCCTGGTTGGCGAAGGCCGGGTTGGTGGCGACGATCTGCGCGTACGTCTTGTAGCCGGGACGGCTGTAGAACGGGATGCCCAGCACCGCCTTGCTCGCGGGCAGGCCGCGGCCCTTCCAGAAGTTGACGCTGGCGATCGACCAGTCGTAGTTGGCGTGCGGGCTGCCGCCGTCGTACGCCATGATGTTGAGCCAGTCGACCATGCCGAACACCGCCGGTTGCACGCCGTTGGCCGTGCCACCCTCGGAGACGACCGCCGCGGTGAGCAGCTTGCCCTGGCCGTGCAGGGCGGTGCTGAGCTGCTGCATCAGGGCCGTGTAGTTGTTGCCCGAGGTGCCCGGGTCGGGGTATTCCCAGTCGATGTCGATGCCGTCCAGGTTGTACTGGCCGACCAGGCCCATGACGGCGTTGACGAAGGTGGTGCGGGCGCCGGAGTTGCCGGCGAGCGCCTCGAAGGCCGAGTCGTTGCCGTCGTTCCAGCCGCCGAGGGCGAGCCCGACCTTGACGTTGTTCTGGTGTCCGAGCGAGACCAGCGACTGCAGCTTGGCCGGGTCCGGGACCCCCTGCAGGGTGCCGTTGGAGTTCGGCAGCACGAAGGCGTAGTTGATGTGGGTGAGCTTGCTGTACTGGATGCTGTTGACGCTGCCGGCCCAGGACGGCATGTAGCCGACACTCTTGAAGTTGTTGGGCAGTACGGCGGCCTCGGACGTGCCTTGCATGGCGATCGCGCTGGCGGCCACCACGGCGACCGCAGCGGCTGCGGCAGCCAGTCTTCTCTTCATCAGGGACCTCTCTGTCCGGCGTGGGGGCGCCGTCGGGGATGACATCGGGCGGCTGAAGTTTAAGAAGGTTAACTAATAGTCGTCAATATAAGACGTGATAAAAGGTCGCCGACAAGGGACTCGACAAGCGCCGTAGGCTGGTCGGGTGACAGTACGCGTACGCTTCGCCCCTTCTCCGACCGGAATGTTCCACGTCGGCGGTGCCCGCTCGGCGCTGCAGAACTGGATCTTCGCCCAGCAGCACGGTGGCGTCTTCGTCCTGCGCATCGAGGACACCGACGCCGCCCGCAACCGTCCCGAGTGGACGGAGGGCATCCTCTCGGCGCTCGACTGGATCGGCATCGAGCGCGGCTCCTACGAGGGCCCCTACTACCAGTCGACGTACGCCGCCGAGCACACCGCCGCCGCGACCCGCCTCTACGGCGAGGGTCGCGCCTACTACTGCGACTGCACCCGCGACGACGTGATCGCCCGCACCGGCAACACCCACATCGGCTACGACGGCTTCTGCCGCGACCGGGCGCTGGGCCCCGGCGAGGGACGGGCACTGCGCTTCCGCACGCCCGACGAGGGCGAGACCGTGGTCGTCGACCTGGTCCGCGGCGAGCCCACCTTCGAGAACAAACTCCTCGAGGACTTCGTCATCGCCCGCAGCGACGGCTCGGCCGTCTTCCTGCTGGCCAACGTCGTGGACGACATGACCATGGGGATCACCCACGTCATCCGGGCCGAGGAGCACCTGCCCAACACCCCGAAGCAGCAGCTGCTCTGGGAGGCGCTCGGGGTCAAGCCCCCGGTGTGGGGGCACGTGCCGGTCATCGTCAACGAGAAGCGGCAGAAGCTCTCCAAGCGGCGGGACAAGGTGGCCCTGGAGTCGTACCGCGACGAGGGCTATCTCGCCGCCGCCATGCGCAACTACCTGATGCTGCTCGGCTGGGCGCCCTCCGGCGACCGCGAGATCGTGCCGTGGTCGGTCGTCGAGGAGGAGTTCCGGCTCGAGGACGTCAGCCACTCCCCCGCGTTCTTCGACGTGAAGAAGCTGCGGGCGTTCAACGGCGACTACATCCGGGCCCTGGACGCCGAGGAGTTCGCCGCGGTGTGCGCGCCCTGGCTGGGCGGCACCGACACGATCCCGGCGCCGCCGTGGGAGCCGTCGGCCTTCGACTCCAACGTGTTCGCCGCGGTGGCCCCGCTGGCCCAGACCCGCATCGCCGTGCTCAGCGAGATCGTCGACTACGTCGACTTCCTCTTCCTGGCCGAGCCGGTCCGCGACGAGCAGTCGTGGAACAAGGCGATGAAGGAGGGTGCGGGCGACATCCTGGACGCCGCCGTCGCGGCGTTCGGCGCGCTGGAGACGTGGTCGGCCGAGCCGCTGAAGGCCGCCCTCGAGCGGGTCGGCGAGGAGCGCGGGCTCAAGCTGGGCAAGACCCAGGCACCGGTACGCGTCGCGACGACCGGCCGCACGATCGGCCTGCCGCTGTTCGAATCGCTGGAGGTGCTGGGCCGCGAGCGGACCCTGGCCCGGCTGGCGGCGGCCCGGTCCCGCCTGGCCTGAGGTTTCGTGACCATTTCGGTACGCGCGCGCTCCGATGACGGCGCGCGCGTACCTCACCAGGCAACGTCCTGGCCAGTTCAGCCCGTCAAAGGGGTATGAACGTCAGCAGCACGGGTGACCGGAACCCCCTCGGCTTGCCCTCGCTGGGTACTATTCGCCCGCTGATCAGCGGCCAAGGTCCACCGATGCAGTCGATCCCAGATAGCTCCAATTCGTCCCGTTCCGGGATGCGGCCGAGACGATCTGCGGGCAGGCTGTGAGGACTGGGCCGTGCCGGCGACGGGCCCCTTCCGGGCGCGCCGTTCCGGCCGGCGCACGCATGTCATCCACGGGGCGGGGAGGCCGGACGGTGGTTCAAGGGGTGATCGCCCGATTGCTGTCGGCGACCGGAGTGTTCGCGGCGACTGTCGCGCTGAGCGCGGGAGTCGCC
>NZ_JBEZGQ010000447.1:0-6546 GCF_040650095.1 Actinoplanes sp. NPDC048791
GCGTCGAAGCCGGCCGGCAGCGCGGTCCGGCGCGAGCCGACGACCAGGGCGTTGCCCGAGATGCGGACCGCGGTGGATCCGATCAGCAGGCCGGCGGGGCCGCGGACGTCGGCCTCCGCGCGCAGGTCTCCCCGCTGCGGCGACCGGGCGAGCAGCGTGCCGGACCCGCGGAGCCGGCCGTTGACTGCCGCCCACTTGCCGTCGGCCACCCGCCACTGCCGAAGGGACAGGGTGTCGAAGGTGTCCTGCACCGGCGTCTCGGTGACGGGCGCGGCCACCGGCCGCTCGGACGCCCATTCGCCGGCCCGCACGGTCGGCCAGCCGCCGATCCAGTCCAGGCGGTCCAGCAGCATCGGCCGCTCGTTGATCCCGAACGGCTCGTCCAGGTACGGGTCGGCCCGGTCGATGGCGTGGTACGCGAGCCAGTCCTGGCCGGCCAGGTCGGTGATCAGCCCGTTGTGGCCGGTGCCGACCCACTTGTTGCCGTTGGGGGCGACGACCGGGGTGCCACCGGCCCGGGACACGTCCAGCCGCAGGCCGTCGCGGTCGGTGAACGGACCACGCGGGTCACGGGAGCGTCCCACCGACACCGAGTAGCCCGTGGTCGGGCCGGCGCAGCAGTTGGCCGAGGAGGCGAACAGGTAGTACCAGCCGTCGCGGCGGACGACGTACGCGCCCTCGAACTTGTTGTCGATCGCGACCCGGGTCGCCGTACCGGTGATGTGCAGGCCGTCCGCGGACAGCTCGCTGACCCAGATGCCGCCGAAGTAGCTGCCGTAGTAGAGGTAGCTGCGGCCGTCCGGGGTGGTGAGCAGGGCCGGGTCGAAGGTCCACAGCCAGCCGCCGTCGCCGCTGGGCCGGGGTGCGACGACCGGCTCGTCGGCGAAGGTCCAGGGGCCGGTCGGGGTGGGCGCGGTGGCCGCCCCGATCGCCGACCGGCCCGGGCCGCCGGTGGTCTCGGTGACGGTCACGTACATGACCCACTTGTTGCCGATGCGACGCACGTCGGGAGCCCAGAAGGCGGTGTTGTCAGCAGCGAACGCGGGGCGCTGGCCCTCGGCGAACGCGTCACCCACGTACGTCCACGACACCAGGTCGGTCGAGCGGGCGGTGGGGATCCGGTGTGCGACCTTCTCCCCCTCGCGCAGCGGGTCGGTGGTGCCGTACGCGTACCAGAAACCGTCGTCGCCCCGCACGACCATCGGGTCGGCGAACGTGTCCGCGAAGGACGCGGAGACCGGGTTGGTGTAGGTCTGCCGCTGCGGCGCGGCCTGCGCCGCAGCGGGAGTGAGCAGCAGAATCGCCGCGGCGAGCGCGGCCGTGCACCGTCGCATGAGATCAGCCCTTCAGGCCGGACCGGGAGACACCCTCGATGATGTAGCGCTGGCTGACCATGAACAGGATCAGCGCCGGGATGCTGGCCAGCGCGGCGCCGGCCATGATCACCGGGTAGTTGATGTTGTAGGCGCCCTGCAGCGTGCCCAGGCCGGGCGGCAGCGTGAAGTTCTCCGGGCTGAACAGCGTGTAGACCGGCCAGATGAAGTCGTTCCAGTTGGTCAGGAAGCTGATCACGGCCAGGGTGGCCAGGGCCGGCTTGGACAGCGGCAGGATCACCTTGGTGAAGATCTGCCACGAGTTGGCCCCCTCCAGCAGCGCGGCCTCCTCCAGCTCCCGGGGCAGTCCCAGGAAGAACTGCCGCAGGAAGAAGACGCCGAAGGCGCTGGCCGCGCCGGGCACGATCAGCGCCCAGAGGCTGTCCAGCCAGCCCAGCCGGTCGATGATCAGGAAGTTGGGGATGATCAGCGTGAAGATCGGCACGAACAGGGTCGCGATGATCAGCGCGAAGACGATCTTCTTGCCGCGGAACTCCATCCGGGCCAGCGCGTAGGCGGCCATCGACGCGACCACGAGCACCAGCAACGCCTGTCCGCTCGCGGCGAGCAGGCTGTTGAGGAACCAGCGCAGCACGGGCGTCTGCGAGTCACCGGTGAACAACGTGTCGTACGCGCTGGTCGTCGGGTCCGCCGGCAGGACCGTGGGCGGCACCCGGGTGGCCTCGTCGGCGCTCTTGAAGGAGGTGGTCAGCATCCACACGATCGGGGCGATGAAGACCAGGCTGAGCAGGCCCAGCAGGGAGTACCAGGCGATACCGCGGATTCGGCCCATGGCTCAGTCCTTCTCCCGGAACAGGCGGAAAGTGATCATGCTGACCAGCAGCAGGCCGAGGGTCAGCAGGTAGCTCATCGCGGCCGCGCTGCCCATCCGGTAGCTGCGCAGGCCCTCCTCGGCGATGTACATGATCGCCGTGCGGGTCTCGACCCCCGGCGCACCCTGGGTGATCAGGTACGCCTGACCGAACATGTTGCTGGAGGCCAGGATCGTGTTGATCACGATGAACAGCAGCACCGGCCGCAGCCCGGGCAGCGTCACGTGGCGGAACTCGGCCCAGCGGCCCGCGCCGTCCACCTTGGCCGCGTCGTAGAGCTCGCGCGGGATGTCCTGCAGGCCGGCCAGGTAGATGACGGCGTTGAATCCCAGCGTCCACCAGACGGTCACGCCGACCAGGGAGATCCACGCCCAGGGCAGGCCGGTGGTCCAGGCGGTGTCGCCGGGCAGACCGATGGCCCCCAGCATGGCGTTGATCGCGCCCAGGTTCGGGTCGAGCAGGAAGCGCCACAGCACGCCGATGACCGCCACACCCAGCACGTACGGCGCGAAGTACACCGCCCGGAAGAAGGTGCGGCCCTTGAACGAGCGGTTCAGCAGCAGCGCGATCGCCAGCGGCACGGTGACCAGCAGCGGCACGCTGAACACCGTGAAGATCGCGGTGGCCTGCATGCTCTGCCAGAAGAAGTCGAACACCGGCGACGCACTGTCGAACAGCGCCTGGTAGTTGTCCAGCCCGACGAAGGGCTTGCCGGGCAGCAGGTAGTCCCACTCGTGCAGGCTGATCCAGAGCCCGTAGCCGGCCGGCACGAGCGTGAAGGTCGTGAACAGCAGCGCGTAGGGCAGCAGGTACAGGTATGGGGTGACGCCCGACCCCCGCCTCGGCGCCCGGTTCGCGGGCGCCGAGGTCGAGGTGGTGGCCGTCTCCAGCACGTCCACCATGGTGGTCAGCCGCCGTACTTCTTGCGGTTCTGCTCGAGGATCTGGTTGGCCTTGGCGGCCGCGTCGGCCAGCGCCTTGCCGGGCTCCTTGCGCAGCAGGATCGCCTCGTTGACCGCGGTGTCCACGGTGGCCAGGGCGTCCGGGATGCCCGGCACCGACGGCGGGAAGTGCAGGTTGTCGATCTGGGTGCCGATCGCCGCCTGCTCCTTGAGCGCCGCGAAGTCGGGGCTGTCGCGGATCTCCTTGCGGGCCGGCACCTGGCCGCCCTTGGCCCACTCCAGCGACTGCTGGCTGATGAAGTTGATGAAGACCTTGCCGGCCTGCAGCTTGTTGGCGTCCTGGGTGCGCTGCTTGAACTGCACGAACTGGTGCGAGCCGGCCCACGCGGCGGGCTGGGTGCCGATCTGCGGCAGCGCCGAGACGCCCCACTCCATGCCCTTGACCCCGCGCAGCGTGTTGATCGTCCAGATGCCGTTCCAGTTGAACGCGGCCTTGCCGTTCTGCAGGGCGATCAGGTCGGCGTCCTGGGCCACGTTCTTCGGGCTGTAGCCGTTCTTGACCAGGTCGGTGAGCCAGGTCAGCGCCTGCACGCCGGGCTGCTCGGCGAACAGCGGCTTGGTCGCCTTCTCGTCGAACAGCTGACCACCGAACTGCCAGGTCAGCGCCTCGAACTGGAGCGTGCCGGTGAACGGGAACGGGGTGGCCCAGTGCCCCTGGACGCCCTTGGACTTGAGCTTGTCCAAAGCCGCCATGTACTCCTCGTTGTTGGTCGGCGGCTTCTCCGGGTCCAGCCCGGCGGCCTGCAGGACCTTCTTGTTCCAGAACATGCCGAGCGGGTGCACGTCCAGCGGGATGGCGTAGCGCTTGCCGTTGTAGACCGCGGCCTGCCACACCGGCGGCGAGAAGTCGCTCTCGTTGAGCTGCAGCGACTTGGCCAGGTCGTCCAGCGCCAGGATCACGCCCCGGGCGGCGTTGGTGGCGACCTGGTCGACGTGCATGATCCCGAGGTCCGGGCCGTTGCCGGTGGACACGGCGGCGGGGACCTTCTGGTAGTAGTCGGCCCACTCGTACACGTTCATCGTGACCTTGATGTTGGGGTTCGCGCTGTTGAACTTCTCCACCAGCGACTTCATCACCGGGCCGTCACCGCCGGTGAAGCCGTTCCAGAAGGTCAGCGCGACGTTGGGACCGGTGTAGTTGGTGGCCGCGGGCTGGGCGTTCTCGCCACCACCGCCGACGACGGGATTGGGGCCGTCGTCACCGCAGGCGCCGAGCAGGACGGCGCCGCCGGCGCCTACGCCGAGCCCGAGCAGGCCGCGGCGGGTGAGATGTGGTTTCACGGTTTCTCCTCGGGGGTGAAGCTCAGGGCGTGCCAGGAGACAGGGGGAAGCAGGACGGTGGCGCGGCCACCGTCGAGGGCAGGCATTTCTTCGGTACGGGGACGGACGCGATCAGGAGCAGCGGCCGTGTTGCCGATGGACGGGTCGTCCTCGGCGAGCCGGATCCACTGTCCCGGGCGCAGTCCGGGAAAAGCCCGCAGGTCGATGTCCAGCGGGACAGCTTCGGTGCCGCGGTTGACGGCGAAGACGGCGAGCCGGCCGCTGCGCTCGTCGAGGGTGGCGACCGCGTCCACCACCGGCACCTCGCCGTAGCGGCCGGTGGACATGGTCGGTGACTGCACGCCCGCCCGCAGCACGGTGCCGTGGGCGAGCCGGGCGGTCTGGGCGAACGGGTGGTAGATGGTCTGCCGCCAGGCGGGGCCGCCGGGCGTGGTCCGGATCGGCGCGATGATGTTGACCAGCTGGGCCTGCGCGCCGACGGTGACCCGGTCGGCGTGGCGCAGCATGCTGATCAGCAGGTTGCCCACGACCATCGCGTCGGTGACGGTGTAGTCGTCCTCGATGAGCGCCGGGGTGTCCTCGATCGGCCGGTCCTCCGGCTCGGTGAAGCGGGACTGGTACCAGACGTTCCACTCGTCGAGGGCCAGGTTGATCCGCTTCTGCCGGCGCAGCTTGGCCCGTACGTGGTCGGCCGTGGCGACGATGTCGTCGATGAAACCGTCGAGGTTGACGGCAGCGGCCCGGAAGCTGGCCTCGTCCTGGCTCTCCGGGTCGTAGTAGCTGTGCAGCGACAGGTAGTCGACGTGGTCGTACGTCTGCTCCAGCACGGTGGCTTCCCACGCGGCGAAGGTCGGCATGTCCGCCTTGGAGCTGCCGGCGGCCACGAGCTGGATGGTGGGGTCGACCCGCTTCATGGCGTGCCCGGCCCGGGCGGCGAGCCGGCCGTACTCCAGCGCGGTCAGGTGGCCGATCTGCCAGGGCCCGTCCATCTCGTTGCCCAGGCACCAGAGCCGGATGTCGTGCGGGCGGGCCACGCCGTGCTTGCGGCGCAGGTCGGCGGCCGCGGTGCCGTCCGGGAGGTTGCAGTACTCGACCAGCTCGGCGGCCTCGGCGATGCCGCGGGTGCCCAGGTTGACGGCCATCATCGGCTCGACCCCGGCCAGCTCGGCCCAGCGCATGAACTCGTTGAGCCCGAACGCGTTGCTCTCCAGCGACCGCCAGGCCAGGTCGAGGCGCCGCGGCCGGTCGCCGACCGGGCCGACGCCGTCCTCCCAGCGGTAGTTGGAGACGAAGTTGCCGCCCGGGTAGCGCACCAGCGTGACGCCCAGCTCGCGGACCAGCTCGAGCACGTCGGTGCGCAGCCCGTCGGCGTCCGCCGCAGGGTGGCCGGGCTCGAAGATGCCGGTGTAGACGCAGCGACCCATGTGCTCGACGAACGAGCCGAAGAGCCGCCGGTCCACCGATCCGATGGCGAAGGCGGGGTCGAGGGTCAGCCGAGCCTTGTCCACGTAGCGCTCCTGTCCGCAGGTCTTGTGTGCCGCCTCACACTGTTTACAACGTTGGAACCAACGTTGTAAAGAGGTCGTCACACGGTCGTTACCTGGGACGATGCGATTTGTGGTGCTTAGCGGGAGTCTCGCCCTACGGTGCTCTCCCGGACGACCAGCCGGTGGCTCACCCTGAGCTCGCGCGGCGGGCCGGCGGCAGCCGCACCTTCACCGAGGCGCTCGGCCAGCAGGTCCACGGCGAGTTCGGCGATCCGGCCGAGGTCCGGGGCGATGGTGCTCAGGGTCGGCGTGCTGAAGCGGCCGTCCTCGATGTCGTCGAAGCCGATCACCGCCACGTCGCCGGGCACCGAGCAACCCCGCTCCAGCAGCGTGCGGATGGCCCCGAGGGCGAGCAGGTCGTTGAAGCAGAACACCGCGTCGGGCGGCCGCGGGCCGTCCAGCAGCCGGGCCATCGCGGCGGCACCATCGGCCCGGTGGAAGCTCTCCACCTCGGCGACCAGCGCCGGATCGGCCGGCAGCCCGGCCTGCTCCAGCGCCGCGCGGTAACCGGCGAGCCGCTGCTGCGCGGTCACCGCCGACGGGAAGTCCTG
>NZ_JBEZGQ010000448.1:0-6528 GCF_040650095.1 Actinoplanes sp. NPDC048791
CGGGGAGGCGGCCGGCGTCGGCTCGCTCGGCTCGACGGTCACCGGCGGCACGGTCGGCAGGGCCACGAAGAGTGGTCCGGGACGCTTCTCATCGCGGGAGGTGACGGCCAGTCCGACCGCGGCGAGCAGGGTGATCACGGCGGCGGCGACCACGACCGTACGCGTCCGGCCCGGCGCGGTGGCCCGGTGCGGCGCGGGAGCCGTGACGGCGGCCATCGGGACGCTCGCCGACGTACGCGGGGGTGGGGCGAAGTGCTGGGGCGGTGGTACCCACTCGTCGGCGAGCGGGCCGTCCTCTGGCGACATCCGGATCCGTTCACTGGGCACAAGACTGCGGGACGCCGCGCGGGCGGTGCAGCAGCAATATTCGGGGCAAAAGCGGCCCGTGGCAAGAGGCAATCCTCGGTTCACCGTCAGTGATCGATCCGAACCGCACTCCCATCCGTAGTCACGAGGGAATCACCACGCGCCGACGACCGCGGCGAACCCGCGGCCGGCGGTGCTTGCCCTCGAGGGAGCAACGCGCAGTGGACAATCCCGCACCGGCAGATCCGGACGCCCCGTACCGGCGTCCCGCCGACCCGACGCCGCCCACGCTGCCGTCGATCTCGGACTACTGGCCCGACGCGCCGCACCGCATCGGCCCGCCCGCCGACCACTACACCGACGAACCCACGGAAGCGGCAGTCGACGCACTGCTGCGCTCCGGCACCCGCGAAGGCGACCGCGAAGGCACCCGCGAAGGCACTCGCGAAGGCACTCGCGAAAGCACCCGCGAAAGCACCCGCGAAGGCGCCCGCGAAAGCGACCGCTCCGGCCGCCCGAACGGCACCGACCACCTCACGTTCGCGCCGCCCCGCAGGTCGAAGCGGTCCCTGCTGGCGGTCGTGGCGCTGGCCGCCGTACTCGTGGCCGGGGCCGGCTTCGCCGGGTTCGTCCTCGTCGGCAAGGATTCGCCCCCGGCCGCCCAGGCCCCGCAGCCCGATGCCGAGGTACCACCCCCGGCGACCGCACCGCCGCAGCCCATCGAGCCGCAGACCATCGATCCCCAGACCGACCCGCCGTCCTCGGCGCCGGCACCGGCCAACGTGATCTCCGCGCCCGCGCGGGGCCGCGCCGAAGCCGCGTTCGAGCTGGTCAGCAACACCGCGGTGATCGACCTGCGGACCGGGGACATCGGCGGCGACCTGTACCGGATCACCACGCCGCAGGACGGCAGCGTGGTGCCACGCGCGCAGGTCAACGCCAAGGGCGTGCGGCTGTTTCTCGACGAGAAGGCCAAGCGGCCCGACGCGGCAGTCACCGTGCTGCTCAACGCCGAGGTGCGGTGGAGCATGCGGATCACCGGCGGGATCAAGGCCGGGGTCTTCGACCTCGGCGACGCCAAGGTGGACGCGGTGGACTTCGCCGGCGACGCGGCGCGCATCGATCTGACGCTGCCGCGGCCTGACGGCACGCTGCCGATCCGGTTGTCGGGCGGGGTGAACCGCTTCGAGGTCTCCACGGACCAGGGCGTGCCGGTACGGGTACGGGCCCGCGGCGGCGCCGGTCAGGTGAAGCTGGACGGGCGCACCGACGACGGGGTGGCCCGGGGTGCCTCGTTCCTGTCGCCGCACTGGGCCGACAGCAAGAACCGGATCGACCTGGACGCCGTGGCCGGGGTCGGCACACTGCGGGTGGGCCGCGGCTGAGCCGGCAGGGCCCGAGGTGGCCGGACCCGAGGTGGTAGGTGCCGTCCGTGGGCGACGGCCGGCACCTACCCGGGTCGGGTGATCAGTTGTTGACGCAGCCGGCGTTGCTGTTCGCGAGGCCGAGGATCGCGATGCTGTTGCCGCAGACGTTCAGCGGGATGTGCACCGGGAAGTACGCCTGGTTGCCGTTCAGCAGGCCGACGTTGCCACTGCTGTGCTGGCTGCCGTGGTGACCCTTGTTGTGGTGGTGGTTGTAGTCGTAGTCGTCGTCGTAGCCGTGCGCGCTCGCGGGGGCCGAGAACGCCAGGGCGGCGGTGGCCACTCCCACGATCAACGCGAAGCCTCGAACCAGTTTCATGACGAACCCTTCTCTTGCGGACAGGTACTGAGATCAAGCTAGCGGCCTCTTTGAGGTGTTTCGCACCTTTTAGGAAAATCCGCCACGATTCAGTACCTGCCCGCCGGAGAGGGTCAGGCCAGGGCTCGGCGCAACGCGTCCGTCCGGAGCGCCCACGTACGCCGGGACAGCGCCGCGTCAGCCGCGAAGGTCTCGGCCGCGTGATAGCTCCCCGGGTGGACGTGCAGCTCGGTGGGCACCCCGGCCGCCATCAGCCGCTGGGCGAAGGCGATGTCCTCGTCCCGGAACATGTCCACGGTGCCGACGTCGATGAAGGCCGGTGGCAGCCCGGTCAGGTCCTCCGCGCGGGCCGGGGCGGCGTACTGGTCGGCCTCCTTGCCGCCCAGGTACCAGGCCCAGGCCTCGATGTTGCCGGCCCGGTCCCAGATGCCGATGTCGGTGATCTCGTGGCTGGACGCCGTCTCGTTGCGGTCGTCGACCATCGGGTAGATCGGCATCATGAACCGCAGCGCCGGGCCACCCCGGTCGCGGGCCATCAGCGCGGTGGCGATGACCAGGCCACCGCCGGCGCTGCCGCCGTAGAGGGCCAGCCGGTCGGGGTCGATACCGAGTTCGTCCGCGTGCGCCGCGGTCCACAGCAGACCGGCGTAGCAGTCCTCGGCCGGGGCCGGGTGCGGGTTCTCCGGGGCCAGCCGGTACTCGACCGAGACCACGACCGCACCGACCTCGTCGCAGAGCAGGGTGGCGGTCGGGTCCTCTCCGGCGATGTTGCCGAGGATCATCCCGCCGCCGTGGATGAAGTAGATGCCCGGCAGGGTGCCTGTGGCGTTGCGCGGCCGGTAGATCCGTACGGTGATGTCGGGGTCGCCGACCGGCCCCGGCACCGTCCGGTCCTCCTTGACCACGTTCGGGTTCTCCGGCACCTCGATGGCGCCGAGCAGCGCCTCGACGGTGGCGCGGCGCTGGACGATGTCCGGGATGGCGTTGAAACCACCGGGCAGGGCCTCGAGCAGACCCTCCAGCGGTACGGCGACCTCAGGGTCGATCAGATGACGTCGGGACATGGGTGCTCTCCTTCGCGGATCGTCAGACGGTGAGGGCGAAGCCCTCGTAACCCTTCGCGGCGACCTCGTCGCAACGCTTGCGGTACGCGCCCACCCCACCGGCGTACGGCATGAACACCCGCGGCTTGCCGGGCACGTTGGCGCCCATGTACCAGGAGTTCGCCTTGGGGTAGAGCGTGTAGCCGGCGATCTCGTTGACGTGCGCGACCCAGTCGTCCTGGGCCTGCGGGGTGGCCTCGATGGTGCGCAGCCCCTCGGCGTCCAGGTGCCGGATGACCCCGGCCACCCAGTCGACGTGCTGCTCGATCGAGACCACCATGTTGGACAGCACCGACGGGCTGCCCGGGCCGGTGATCATGAACATGTTCGGGAAGCCGGCCGACCCGAGGCCCAGGTACGTCCGCGGCCCGGCCTGCCAGGTCTCCTTGAGCGAGACACCGTCACGGCCGCGGATGTCGACGTTGGTCAGCGCACCCGTCATCGCGTCGAAGCCGGTGGCGTAGACGATGATGTCGGCCTCGTACTCGCGCTCGGCGGTCCGTACGCCCTTCTCGGTGATCTCCACCAGCGGGGTGCGCCGCAGGTTGACCAGGTGCACGTCGGGACGGTTGTACGTCTCGTAGTAGCCGGTGTCCAGGCACGGCCGCTTGGTGCCGACCGGGTAGTCCGGGCACAGGTCGTCGGCGACCTCGGAGTCCTTGACGACCTCGTGGATCTTGCGGTGGATCCACCGTTTCGCCGTGTCGTTGGCCGCCTGGTCGGTCGCCAGGTCGGTGAAGGTGGAGAGCAGGTTGACCAGGCTCCCGCTCTCCCAGGCCGCCTCGTAGATGGCGTCGCGTTCCGCGTCCGAGACCTCCAGCGCGGACTTCGTCGGCACGGTCACCGGGATGCCGGCGGCGGACTCGCGCTGCGCCTGCCGGTACGCCCGGTAGCTCGCCTTGCGCTCGGCGATCTCGTCCGGCCGCAGCGGCCGGTTGCGCGCCGGCAGCGAGTACGCCGGGGTGCGCTGGAAGACGGTCAGGTCCGCGGCCTGCTCGGCGATGACCGGGATGGACTGCACCCCCGAGGAGCCGGTGCCGATGAGCGCGACCCGCTTGCCGTCGAAGTCCACGCCCTCGTGCGGCCAGTGCGCGGTGTGGTAGGTCGCGCCCTTGAACGACTCCAGCCCCGGGATCTCCGGCATCTTGGAGGCGGACAGGCAGCCGGTGGCCATCACGAAGAACCGGGCGCTGACGGCGTCGCCGTGCTCGGTGCGGACGAGCCAGGTGCCGGCCTCCTCCTCCCAGGTCGCGGCGGTCACCCGGGTCCGGAAGACGATGTCGCGGCGCAGGTCGAAGCGGTCGGCGACGTGCCGGGCGTACTTGAGGATCTCGGGCTGGGTCGGGTAGCGCTCCTCCCACTGGTACTCCTGCTCCAGGTCCGGGGAGAAGGAGTACGAGTAGGCGAGGCTCTCCACGTCGACCCGGGCACCGGGATAGCGGTTCCAGTACCAGGTGCCGCCGACGTCGGTGCCGGCCTCGAAGACGACGACGGACAGGCCCTGCTCGCGGAGCTGGTGCAACAGGTACATGCCGGAGAAACCGGCCCCGACGACGACGGCGTCGACGGACCGTGGGGTGGGCTGGGCTTCGGAAGCGGACATCATGCCTCCCGGGGTACGGCTGCGTACGAGGTGCCGGTGCCGGCGGCGGGCGCACACCCTGCAGTGCGTGCGTCATCGCGGCGCGGCCGGCGGTGCGGAACGCGCGCTGGGGGCAGCGCGGACGGGAAATCTGTGCGGTCGTGTGACCTGCCCCACAACGTAGAATGCATCCTGCATGCGAGTCAATGTTTCCGCCGGGTTACGACTGATCGGCCCAGCTCATAACTGATCGGTCCAGCTCGCAACCGCTTCAGTCGGCCCCGCCGGGGTCGATAGAAGGACCATGAGGCGGAGCGGGAACAGCCGGGGCACCAGCGCGGGCTCGCGCGTGTTCCTCGCCTATGCCGCCGCCAGCCTGGTGCTCGTCGGGCTGCTGGGCGTCCTGCTCGTGCAGGGCTACCGCGACGACGCCGCCCGGCAGAGCGCGGATCAGGGCCGCGCCCAGGCCTCGGTCATCGAGGAGATGGCCGTCGCCCCCGCCCTGGACGGCGCCGACCTCGCGGCCGGGCTCACCACGGACCAGCGGCAACGCCTGCAGGAGGCCACCGACCTCGCGATCTTCCACGGCTCGGTGCTCAGCATGCGGCTGCGCAGCTTCGCCGGGCAGGTCGCCTTCTCCGACGACGGCTCCACCGCCGGCGGCATCCCGGTGTCCGCCCCGGCCTTCCGCGAGGCGGCCGCGGGCCGTACCGACGTCGCGGTCGTCGCCGACTCGCGGCGCAGCTCCGGCATGGTCATCCGGGTGCTCCAGCCGGTCATCGTCGGCGCCTCCGGGCAGGCGGTGGGCGTGCTCGAGCTCTACCTGCCGTACGACGCGATCGCCGCGCACCTGCACCGGCAGATGTACGTCACGTACTGGCGGCTCGGCGCGGCCCTGGCCGGGTTGTACCTGGTCCTCGCCCTCATCGCGTGGTCCACCTCGCGATCGCTGCGCCGCTACGCCTCCCGGCAGGAGCACGAGGCGCTGCACGACGCGCTGACCGGCCTGCCCAACCGCGCCGCCTTCCGCTCGCGCGCCCGGGAGACCGTCGCCGCGGACGGTCCCGGCGGCGCCGTCGTGCTGGTCGACCTCAACCGCTTCAAGGAGGTCAACGACACGCTGGGTCACCACGCCGGGGACGAGTTGCTCAGAGTGGTGGCGTCCCGGCTGTCCGGCGCGCTCGGCGGCACCGGCACCGTGGCCCGGCTGGGCGGCGACGAGTTCGGTCTGATCCTGCCGGGGCTCCCCCGCGACGCGGTGCTGGACCTGCTCGAGGCGGCCCGCGGCGAGCTCGTGCGGGAGACCCTGCTCGACGGCGTCGCGCTGCGCATCGAGGCCAGCTTCGGCGTGGCGTTGTACCCGGAGCACGGCACCGACGTCGAGGAGCTGCTCCAGCACGCCGACGCCGCGATGTACCAGGGCAAGCGCGGCACCTCCGACTTCGTCCTGTACGACCGCAGCCAGGTCGCGCAGCCCGCCCACTGGCTGGTGGTGCAGACCGAACTGCGCCACGCGCTGGAGCGCGACGAGCTCGTCCTGCACTACCAGCCCAAGGTGCGCCTGGCCGACGACGGGATCAGCGGCCTGGAGGCGCTCGTGCGCTGGCAGCACCCGCAGCGCGGACTGCTGTCGCCGGCCGAGTTCCTGCCCGCGGCCGAGCAGTCCGGGCTCATCGAGCCGCTGACCGCCTGGGTGCTGCGCCGGGCCCTGGAGGACCAGGCCGGCTGGACGGCGCTCGGCCAGCAGTGGCCGGTGGCCGTCAACGTCTCGGCCCGCAACCTCGAGGCCCCCGG
>NZ_JBEZGQ010000449.1:0-6517 GCF_040650095.1 Actinoplanes sp. NPDC048791
CCCGGCCCAGCGCGTCGGCCCCCGTGCAGACGCTGGCCACCGTGCCGCCCGCCGCGTGGTGCGCGGTGAGCCGGCCCAGCGTCTCCGCGGTGAGCAGCCCGGTGCCGGCCAGCCTCTCCGCGCGCCAGCCGGGCACCACCACCAGGTCGCCCGGGCCGAGCTCCGGCCAGTTCAGCTCGGCGCGCAGGGTGACGCCCTGGTGCGTCGGCACGTCGGGCTGCTCGGCGACGTAGGACAGCCGGTAGGGGTGCCCGTGGTCGGCCGCGGTCGAGAAGACCTGGGCGGCGCCGGCGAGGTCCAGCAGGTGCAGCCGCGGCACGAGGACGAAGACCACCTGGTTCACGATCCGGTCAAGCTCCCGGTCAGCTCGGCGACGGTCCGGACGGTGGCGAAGCGGCCGGCCAGCGCGTACTCGGTGCGGGTCACCACGTCCCCGGCGGCCAGCGTACGCGGGTCGGCCAGCAACTCGGCGACGGTCTGGCCGGGCGGGGCCTCCCGGTGCGGGATCGGGAACGTCGCCGTTGCGTCAGTGACGAATGTGACGGCGTACCCCAGATCGGAACCGACCCGCGCCGTGGTCTCGACGCACTGCTCGGTCCGGATCCCGCAGACCGTCAGGTCGCGGATCCCGCGCTCGGTCAGCACCTGCTGCAGATTGGTCGTGGTGAACGCGTTGTGCGAGGTCTTCGTGATGATCGGCTCCCCGGGCGCCGGCTCCAGCCCGGCCATGACCCGCACGTGCCCGCGCGCCGGGTCGAACTCGCCACCGCTGCCCGGCTCGGCGTGCAGCACCCAGACGACGAGGTCACCGGCCGCGCGGGCGGCGTCGACGAGGACACCGACCCGCTCCACGACGGCGGGGTTGGAGACGGCCTGCCACAGCGGCCGGACCCGGAAGGACTCCTGGACGTCGATCACGACGAGCGCGTTGGTCATGCTGCCATCGTGGCGGCCGGGACGGCACCGGGCCAAGGCATCGACCCGACCCGGACCGGAACGATCCGGTCACGCGAAGCGGGGTGAAGATCCGTTCCGGCCGGTAAGGTCGGCAGGCATGACAGGGCCTCTGACGGGAAAGACGGCAGTGGTGACGGGCGGCTCCCGGGGCATCGGCCGGGCGATCGTCGAACGGCTGGCGCGCGACGGCGCCACGGTGATCTTCGGCTACCGCAGCCGCGACGACGAGGCCAAGGCGGTCGAGGACGCGGTTCCCTCGGCGCGCGGCTTCCGGGCCGACCTGGCCGAGCCCGGGGCGGTCCGCGAGCTGCTCGAATGCGCCGACCACCTGGACATCCTGGTCGCCAACGCGGCGGCGAGCTTCGCACCGACGCCGATCGCCGAGGTGAGCGACGAGGACTACGACCGCATTTTCGCGGTCAACGCCAAGGCAACATTCCAGGCCATCCGGTACGCGGCCCGGCACATGCGCGACCACGGCCGCATCATCACCATCTCCACCCTGAACACGACGTCCCCCGCCCCGGGCGGCAGCCTCTACGTGGGCAGCAAGGGTGCGGTGGAGCAGTTCAGCGCGGTGGCGTCCCGGGAGCTGGGCGCCCGTGGCATCACGGTGAACACGGTCTCGCCCGGCGCCACGGACACCGAGCTCCTGCGCTCGACCAACAGCCCCGAGGCGCTGGAGATGGCGGCGGGGATGACGCCCCTGGGCCGGCTCGGTCAGCCGGCGGACATCGCCGATGTGGTCGCGTTCCTGGCGGGCCCGGACGGCCGCTGGATCACCGGCCAGAACATCCACGCCGGCGGCGGCCTGGCCTAGGGTCTGTCCTGCCGGCCATGACCTCGGCGCAGGCCGTCATGATCGGCAGGACAGACCCCACGGTCAGCCGGCGAGCAGGGCGAGCAGCTTCGGCGAGGCCTGCCGGATGGTGTCGCGCCCGTCCGCCGCCTGGGCCAGCAGCCGGCGGCAGCCGTCCCGCTCCACATAGAGCTGGCCGGACCCCAGGTGAAGCACGACGAACTCGCTCGCCGGGCTCGTGCACGCGGGTGCGGGCGCGGCGGCCTCGACCTCTTTCCGGACGGCGGCCCACTGCTGCTCGCTCAGGTAGCGACCGGAGGCGAACTCACCGGCCGGCTTGCCGGTGCGCTGCTGATCGGCCGGCACGCGGTACGCGCAGAGCCGGACCTGCACCGGGCCGTCGAAGCCCGCGGGCACGACGGCCGGCTCACCCTTGGTCCCCCACTGCCCCGAGACCCAGACCATGTCCGCCCACTGCTGGGTGCAGCCGGCCGCCGCCGCCTCTGACGACTCGATCTCCCGGATCGGCCGGGACGAGACCGGCGTCAGCCGCAACCCACCGAGGGCCTCACGCACCTCGGAGCGGACCTTGCCGCAGCTGTCGTGGGGTACGCCGGGACGCACCCAGCGGCCCTGCGCGTCGAGCAGGGCGAAGAACGGCGCAAGGTACAGCTCGAGGGTGCAGGCGCCGCCGGAGATCGGCTCGTCCGGCAGCCGCAGTGCGGCGACCAGCGCCGTGACGTCGTCGGCGCGGCTCTCCGTGGCGGTCATGTCCTCGCCACCGTCGGCCCGGCGCAGCGGCGCCGAGCTGCACACCACCGCCGCCACCGGCTCAAAACTGCCGTCGAGCGGGGGCAGGTCCGCGAGGCCGCTTCCGCCCGACGCCGGACCGGAGGACGTCGCGCCCGCCGCCGCACACGAGGTCCAGGCGGGCTCGACCTTCGGCTTCCCGGCGTCAGCGGCCTGGCCCGCGCACCCGGCGACCGCCCCGAAAAGCACTGTTGCGACCACAAATGACACACCACAACGACCCATCGCGCACCTCCGCACCCTTCCTGCGACGGTGCCGGAGGTACGACGGTTCCACTGCCGACACTTTCTGCGCCCAGCGTAGTTGATCACGGTATGCGAAAGTTGTCGGTCTTCCTGGCACTGGTCTGCGCGTTCGTCGGCGGCGCTGTCCCGGCTGCGACACCAGCGGCCGCCGTCGGTGCCCGCGCCCAGGCAGCCCCCTCGTTCAACGGCACGGTGTGGGCGATCGCGTTCCGCGGAGACGTCGTCTACGTCGGAGGGTCGTTCACCGCGGTCACCTACCGGGGCCGTAGCTTCGAACGCCGGCGGCTGGCCGCGCTCGATGCCCGTACCGGTGCGGTCCTGCGCTGGCAGCCCGCCGCGGACGGCACCGTCCGCGCCCTCGCGGTCGCCGGCCCGGCGGTCTACGCCGCCGGCGACTTCGACAGCATCTCCGGGCAGAGCCGCGACGCGGTCGCCCGGATCGACGCCTCGACCGGCCGGCCCACCCGCTTCGCCCACCGCGTGACCGGCGAGGTGGCCACGCTCGCGGTCGGCAACGGACGCGTGTACGTCGGCGGCAGCTTCTCCACCGTCGACGGCGTCACCCGGCGCAACGTCGCCGCCTTCTCGCACAGCAGCGGCGCCCTGGACCGCTCGTGGCGACCGAGCACCGGCGGCCGGGTCCGGTCGCTGGCGGTCACCCGCAGCCGGATCTACCTCGGCGGGGAGTTCCACCAGGTCAACGGATCCCGAGCGGCGGACCGGCTGGCGGCCGTGCACCCGGCTAACGGGTCGCTGGTGCGCGGCTTCCGGCCGCACGCACCCGCGAACGTGATGGACGTGGCCGCGGACGCCCGCGGGGTGTACACGGCGACCGGCGGACCGGGCGGCCGGGCCGTCGGATACTCGTCCTCCGGGGGGATCCGCTGGACCCACCTCTTCGACGGCGATGTGCACACGATCGCTGTGATGGGCGGGATCGCCTACGTCGGCGGGCACTTCGACCGGGCCTGCCGGCGGACCAGCACTGTGCGGCAGCTCGGCTGCCTCGGGGGCTATACGGCGCGGGTGAAGCTGGCTGCGCTGGACGGGCGGGGGCGGCTGACCGGGTGGAACCCGCGGGCCAACGGCACGATCGGGACGCATGTGCTGACGACTTATCCGCCGCGGCATCGTATTGCTGCTGGTGGGGCCTTTACCCGGATCGGGGGTGCGGGGCGGGAACGCTTCGCCCTCTTCAACTGACCGCCGCGCCGCCGGGCCGGATTTCCGGCCCGGCGGTTGATGGCCCGGCCCGGCGCGAGACGGCCCGGCTACCGCGCCACGTCGTCGGTGGCCGAGAGCAGAGCAGCGAGATCAGCCCGGGACGGCAGCCCCTCGCAATCCCCGGGGACCGTGACCGCGAACCCGCCCACCGCCACAGCCGTAGCCAGCCGCTGAGCCGGCGCCGCCCCGGCGAGCCGGTCCGCCAGATACCCCGCGACGAACGCGTCCCCCGCCCCCACCGGGTCCACCACCGTCACGTCGAGGGCCTTGAGCACGTACCGCTCCCCCTCGATCAGCCCCGTGCAGCCGCGCGGACCGTCCTTGATCACCACCTCGCCGGGACCGAGCGCCGCCAGTCCTTCGGCCGCCGCCTCGCTCCCGCCCAGCACCAGGGCCGCCTCGTCCGGTCCCGCGAAGACCACGTCCGCCCGCGAGACCAGATCACGCAGGACGGGCGCGGCGTCGTACCGGGACCAGAGCTTGGCCCGGTAGTTGATGTCGACCGACACCGCCACCCCGGCCGCGCGGGCCGTCTCGACCGATTGGAAGATCGCGGCCCGGGCAGTGTCGCTCAGCGCCGGGGTGATGCCGGTGACGTGCAGGATCCCGGCCGACCGCAGGAGGTCGGCGGGCACGTCGGTGGGGCCGAGCCGCGAGCCCGCGCTGCCCGCACGGTGGTAGTCGACGGTCGTCAGCGCGCCCGTGCGGCGGTGCCGGACCATCAGACCGGTGTAGGCATCGTCGCGGATGGCCACGGTGTGCACGCCCTCGGCGCGCAGGCGGCGCTCGATCAGGTCGCCGGTCGCGTCGGGGCCGATCCGGCCCACCCAGGTGGCCCGGCCGCCGAGGCGGGCCACACCGATCGCCACGTTGCTCTCCGCGCCGCCGATGCCGAACCGGAAGCCGCTCGCATGCTCCAGCGGGCCGACCCCCTCGGCGGCAACCAGCCCCATGGTCTCCCCGAGCGTGACAAGGCCGCCGTTCATGAGCGGGCGAACGCGACCGCGTCGACGGCCCGCCGGGCGCGCACCGCCAACTGAGCCAGACTGCCCCCGGTGGCCGCATCCCCGATCAGCGGACCACCGAGCCCCACCGCCGAGGCCCCGGCGGTCAACCACGTGGCGATATCAGCGATCTCGATCCCCCCGGTAGGCATGATCCGCACGTCGGGCAGCGGCCCCCGCAGATCCTTGAGGAAGCGCGGCCCGACCGCACCGGCCGGGAAGAGCTTGACCAGCGGCGCCCCACCCCGGCTGGCATTGAAGATCTCCGTAGGGGTGAACGCCCCCGGATAGACCGGCACCTGGAAACCGTCGAGCGCGGCGACCCAGACCGGGGACACCAGGAAAGCAGCGCCCGCGTCCACGGCGGCCTTGGCGTCGTCGAGGGTGAGCACCGTCCCGGCCCCCACCGCGACCGAGGCCGGCAGCTGGCGGCGCAGCCCGGCGATCGCTTCGAGGGCCCCGCGGGAGGTGAGGGTCACTTCGAGGGCGGTGATGCCCGCCTCGACGAGCACATCACTGACCGCGGCGAAGGCATCCGCGGTGGGCGCGCGCAGCACGGCCACGACGCCGCTCCCGACAACCGCCTCAGTGACCGACTTGTCCGACATGGAGGCCTCCCCAGGATCCGTCGCTGCCTCCATACTCCCCGGGTCAGGAAAGATCAACCAGTGACGCGGGACTCCGCCGGCGTCGCGTCGCGCCGGATGTAGGACCGCAGTCCCCGCGACGGTGGCTCCACCGGCGGCAGCGGAGGCGTGGCCTCGATGCCGAGCTCCTCGCGGACCGCCGCCTCGAACTGCTGCATCACCAGCGGCACGTGCCCGAGCATCTCCCGGACCGACTTCTCCGGGTCGACGCCCGGCGGCGGGGTCGGGCGTTCGCCGTACAGCTTCTCGATCAGCAGGTGCACGGCCAGCGCGGCGCTGCGGACCTGCCCCGAGGCCAGCAACCGGACCTGCATCAGGGCGGGTCCGACGGCGTCGACGTAGGTGAACGGCCCGGGCGGGGACTGGCCGCTGTCGTACGCCGCACGCAGCCGGTAGGTCGCCCGTTCGAACTCCGTCATCAGGGCGATGTAGGCCTCCTTGCGCTCGGCGTACCACCGTTTGGTGCGCTTGGCGCGGCTGCGGGCGTACTCGTCGCGGGCCGACACGAGCAGGGTCACACCGGCCCCGGCCAGCGCGAACACGACGGCGACCAGGGGTAACGCCCACCAGGGGATCTCAGACACCCGCCAACGGTAGCGATGCCGGTCCGCCGGGTCCCGGGCGAGGGCCGGATCGTGACCTGGCGTCCGCCGGTTCCGGCCGATGGGCCAGCGGGCAATCCCGCGGGCGGTCGGGCTGCCGGTCAGGTCGGCCCGCGGCGATGGCCCGCAAGAGGGGGTACGCCCACAGCCACGTCCCGCCCCGGCAAGGCGACCTCCGGACCGGCTCGAGGCCGTTGCGCCCCCGCCGGGCTGAAGCCCGTCCCGGCC
>NZ_JBEZGQ010000450.1:0-6505 GCF_040650095.1 Actinoplanes sp. NPDC048791
CTCCCGTGGGTGCTGCCCGCGTGTGTCGCCGGCTCGGCCGCCGGCTGCGCGCTGCTCCTGGCCACGCCCGCTCGCGCGTTCGAGCTCATCGTGCCGTTCCTGGTGCTGGCCGCCGCCGCGGCACTGTTCTTCCAAAACCGGCTGCGCGGCCTGGTCGGTCATCCGCGGGCACTCAGCCCGCGACGTCAGGTGATCACCCTGCAGGCTGTCGTCTTCGTCGGCGCGGTCTACGGCGGCTACTTCGGCGCCGCGATGGGCGTCATGTACGTGGCCGCGCTCGCCCTGGTCCTCGACGAGACGCTGAACCGCCTCAACGCCCTCAAGAACGTCCTGTCCGCCACCGTCGGCGCCGTCACCCTGCTGACCTTCGCATTGTTCGGCCCGGTCGACTGGCCGGTCGTGCTGATCCTGGCGCCCTCGACGGTCGTCGGTGGCTACGCGGGTGCGCTGCTGGCCCGGCGTCTGCCCACGCGCATTCTGAAGGCGCTCATCGTCACCTTCGGCACCGCCATCGGCCTCATTCTGCTGGTGCGCGCACTCGCCTGATCGATTGCGTCGCGGTAAATCGGTGCTTCACCATTTCGCATTGGCTATTGCCGCTGAGATTTCCTAGCGTTGTGCCCACGATGAACATCACCGCGCTCGACCACATGCAGATCGCCGGAGTTGTTGCCGCTCTGGCCCACGCCCAGGACGACAAGGACTGGGAACGCTTCCGACAATTGTTCGCCGACCGGGTGACGCTCGATCAGTCCGGGCAGTCCGGCGCACCCGCCGAGGAGCTGACGGCCGACGAGCTGACCACGAAAGCCCGCACTGTGCTGGAAGGATTCGCCGCCACCCACCATGCGAGCTCCGACCTGCTCGTAGACGCGACCGGCGCGGGCGTGACCGGCCGGGCGCACATGGTCGCCTATCACCACCTTCCGACGACGGGCGTCGACTTCTGCGTCATGCGCGGCTATTGGCGCCTGGAACTGATCAGAGCGCGGGAGCGATGGCTGATCCGGCGCTGGGCCATTGTGCGCACCGCGCCCTGGGAGGGGAACCCTGATCTGTACCGCATCGCCAGCAAGGGAAAGCACCGCGTCGTAGCAGAGAATGAGAAGGGATCGACCACATGCGGGCAATGATCGCCGGCGGCGGAATCGTCGGGCTCACCAGTGCCATCGCTTTGCGGGCCGCGGGCGTCGACGCCGTCGTGCACGAGCAGGCACCCGAGATCCGCGCCGCCGGGGCCGGGCTCGGGTTGTGGGCCAACGCGCTGGCCGTCTTCGACGAGCTCGGGCTGGGCGAGAAGCTCAGGGCCATCGGCCGGCCGGCCGAGATGTACTTCCGGGACCCGGCCGGCCGGCTCATCGACCCGCCCGGGTTCTCCCCGGACGACCACCGCTACCTGCTGGTGAACCGTCCGAAGCTGAACGATCTGCTGGCCGAGGCGGTGGGCCACGACAACATCCGGCTGAACTCTCGCCTCGTCGGCTACGAGGAGACCGGCACCGGCGTGACGGCCCACTTCGACGACCGGACCTCCGCCGAGGCGGACCTGCTCATCGGCGCGGACGGCGCCTATTCGGTCGTCCGGTCCCTGCTGGTGCCCGGCAGCGACGCGATCGAGCACGAGGGACACCACGCCTGGCGCTCGGTCGTCCCGCCACCGCCCGGGGTCACCATCGACGCGAGCGTCATCGTGCTGGGCGAGCAGCGCACCCGCGGCGGGTACGTGCCCACCGCCGACGGCACCGTCTACTGGCTGGTCAACCAGTTCGACGCGGATCCGCTGGCGGGCACGCCGAAGCAACAGGCCGCGGAACGGGCCGGGTTCCTGGACACCACGGGCTGGAATCCGGCCATGCTGGCCCTGATCGAGTCGAGTCCCGACGACAAGATCCTGCACAACCAGATCATGCTCGTCCCGCCGTTGACCCAGTGGGTCTCGCATCGCGTCGCCCTGGTCGGCGATGCCGCGCACGCGCTGTCTCCGCACATCACCGCGGGTGCGTCGCTGGGCGTGGAGGATCCGCTGGTGCTGGCCCGGCTGCTCACCTCGGCGCCGGAGATCCCGGATGCGCTCGCCGCGTACCAGCGGGACCGGCTGCCGCACTACGCCCGGGTCAACGAGCTGTCCAGCAGGGTGGAGAACTCGGCGACCCCGGACGAGTTCGCCACCAACTACGTGGCCTTCACCCGCTGGATGCTCAGCCGGTAGGGAGCGTCAGCCGGCAGATCTCCGACAGGGCGGCCCGGATCTGGTCACGGAGCCAGGCGTGCGCGGCGTCCGAGTCGTTGCGCTGGTGCCAGGTGCAGTTGATCGGGGCCGCCGGCACCGGCGCCGGCAGCGGACGGGTGATCAGGCCGAAGCTCTCAACGACCGGACGGCTGATCAGCGCGGTGGTGGTGACCAGCATGTCGCTGCGGCTCGCGATGCGCAGGGCCATGGTGAGACTCGCGACGGTGGCGACGACCCGGCGGCCCAGGCCCTCGGCGGCGAGCAGGTCGTCGATCGGGTCGGTCAGCCGCCCGCGTCGGGAAACGAGCACGTGCTGCTCTGCCGCGTACGAGGACAGGTCGAGGTTCTTGCCGCACGGATGATCCGGGCGCATCGCGACGATCAGGGAGTCGTGGCCGAGGGTCTCGGACCGGAACTCGGGCAGGCTCGGGCGGCCGGTGCCGAGCTCCAGGTCCACGTGGCCCTGCCGCAGGCCGCCGGTGTCGACGGTGCTCTCGCCCAGGATCCTCAGCCGTACGCGGGGCGCCTGCGCGTGGATCCCGGCGACCAGCACGGGCGCCAGCGAGGTGGCGAGGGCGTCGTTGCACTGGACGGTGAAGATCCGGTCCAGGGTCGCCGGCTCCACCTCGCGGCGCGGCGTGAGCACGTCGTGAGCCCGGCGGATCAGGTGGCGGACGTCGTCGCGGATCGCCAGCGCGTACGGCGTGGGCGTCATCGAGCGGCCGGTGCGCACCAGGATGTCGTCGCCGGTGAGCTTGCGGAGCCGGCCCAGCGTCCGGCTGACCGCCGGCGACGACAGGTGCAGCCGCTCCGCCGCGCCCATCACGCTGCGCTCCTCGAGCAGGGCGTCCAGCGCGGTGAGCAGATTCAGATCCACGGGCATGCGTCCGACGCTAGGACAGCCTTGTAGTTATCACTAATGCATCTTTGATATCGAGCCATTCCACCTGTGATAATCCGGGAGTGGAAATGCTGGACATGAACCTGATGGTGGCGCTCGACGCGCTGCTGACGGAGAACAGCGTCACCGCCGCCGCGGCCCGGTTGCACACCTCACCGCCGGCGATGAGCAGATCGCTGGCCCGGCTGCGCCGCCTGCTGGGCGACCCCCTGCTGGTACGGGCCGGACGCGACATGGTGCCGACCCGCCGCGCGCTCGAACTGCGCGGCGAGGTGCACGACGTGATGCAGCGGGCCCGGGTGCTCTTCGAACCCTCGCCGACAAGCGATCCGGCCCACACGGTACGCATCTTCGACCTGCGCATGTCCGACATCTTCTCGATGACGGTGACCGCGCAACTCATCACCGACGTCCGCGCCGAGGCACCGGGCATCACCCTGCGGCTGCGACCGGAAGGCATCGACGACACCGGGATGCGCGACGGCCTGATCGATCTCGACGTCGGCATCCTCGGCCGGCACGATCCCGAGGTGCACAGCGAGCCCCTGTTCACCGAGACGCTGGTCGGTGTCGTCCGGCCGGAGCATCCGCTGGCCCGTAAGGCGAAGGTGACGGTCAAGCAGTTCGCCGCGGCCGACCACGTCGCCGTCTCCCGCCGCGGCCGGCGGCGCGGACCGATCGACGACCGCCTCGACGAGCTCGGGCTCACCCGCAAGGTCGTCGCGGTCGTGCCGACCTACGCGGCGTCGCTGTTCCTGGCCCGCTCGACCGACGTCGTCTGCATCGCGCCCGCCGGCGCCGGGCGCGACACCGTCACCGCGCTCGGGCTGCACACCTTCGAGCTGCCGCTGAGCCTGCCGACCCCGACGATCGGGATGGCCTGGCATCCCCGCAACGACAGCGACCGTACGCACCAGTGGCTCCGCGACCGCATCCGCCGGGTCATCGCTCCGGGACGTCCGTGACCCCGCTCCGCCGGATGCTCGCGCGCCGGATCAGCTCCATCACACCGGACAGCACCACCGCCAGCGCCAGTCCCACCCCGAAGGCCAGCAACGCGTTGTCCTGGAAGAGCACGCCACCGACATAGCCGGTCAGCACGGTGTAGGCGCTCCAGGCCGTGCCGCCGATGATCGTGAACAGGACGTAGTCGCGGTAGTTGTACCGGACCGTGCCCGCGGTGATGGTCACGAGGTACCGCCCGACCGGGATGAACCTGGTGCTCACGAGAATGAACCCGCCGCGCGTGTGCAGATACCGGCTGACCCAGTCGTGGGTGGCCCGCCGTCGGGTGCCCGGCGGCAGCCGCTTCTCCAGGGCGAAACTCAACCGCCGGCCGAACGCGTACGGGATCTGGTCGCCCAGGAAGGCACCGAGCGCGGTGGCCGCGATGACCAGCGTCAGGTTGGTGACCCCGGTGGCGGCCAGCACGCCGGCGATGATGATGACGGGTTCGCTGGGGATCAGCGGCAGGAACGAATCGAGCAGGGACACCGAGATCAGAATCAGGTACAGCCAGGAGGACGATGCCAGCGACTCGGTGAGCCCGACCCAGTCGATCACGGCAATTCCTCCTCTGATTCAACCGGCACCGGCGAAACTGCGCGTCCCCGGCCCGGCTTCCGAATCCGAAGCTAGGAAAGAACAGCGGTTATCACCAGTGCACAGTTGGTATGGAGTCCTTGCCCCTTGCGGAATCCGGAATGGGGACCGCGTCGCCGTCAGGTGCGCCAGTTCGTGGTGAAGACCGGGAAGCGCTCGATCGGGGCCGCACTGAACAACGCGACCGCCGCCTCGTAGGCCTGCTCCTCACGGGCCCGGACGAGCAGCTCGACCGCCGTCCAGCCGAACTTCGCCGCCTCGTCGAGGACCGCCACGAGGTCGCCGGGTGAAGCGCCCGGCCCCGAGCCGGCGGCGAGGATCGTCGGCGCGTGGCCCATGGTCATCAGCTGGTGTGCGAAGTCGTTCCGCAAGCGCACCTGCCGCTCCGCTTCACTCTTGGATGCCGGCAGCGACACGTCGAGCACGACGACGGGTGCGAGACCGTTGGCCACGGCGGCCTCTTTGAGGAACCGGTCGAACAGAGTGACGGTGAGCAGCTCGACCTCCGAGGCCGCGCGCCACTGTGACTCGTAGCCGAATGTCCGGCTCTGCGCGGAGATCACCGGGATCTGGCCACTCGACTCCATCGAGCCGTTGACGTAGAGCAGGTCGACCGGCGGAAGCCGAGTGTCGAGCAGATCCAGGCTTTCGTGCATCCAGCCCCGCGATTCGAACAGGAACGCCACCGGTGCGCCGGAGTGGGTCGCACCGCGCGCGGACCGGAGCGAATCCTCGACCCCACGCTCCAGGGACAACACGATCGGCCGGCCGGCCGGCAACATCCGCACGGCCTTGGTCAGCGTCGCCCAGGTACGCGGGCCGGCCTCGCCGTCGGCCGGGTGGACGTTGTCGCGCTGGAACTCGACCAACGTCCGGCGTGTCCGGACGCCGAACCGGCCGTCGATCGGTCCCGGCGACAGGCCGAGCAGCGTCAACCCGAGCTGGAGGAGCCGGACCTCGGCTTTGTCCCGCACAGACTTGCGCGGCGCCCGGTAGACGGCGCGTGCGACGGCCGGCCACGGCACGGTGATCTCGCATGGTTCCGGTGCGGCGCCGGCCTCCACGTCCAGCCGGATCATCCGGCCCGGGACCTCCGCGATCCGTCGCAGCGCGACGGGTGCATCGGTGAGCGGCTCGTCCGCCACGACGAGCGGGACGGGCCCGGTGCCCGGCGACGTCACCGCGACGGGCTCGTGGCCGACGGCTATCCGCAGATCACCACCGTCTCCCATCCTGATGCGGACATCGATGATGTGACCCCATCCCGGAAGCACACCGCTGACATCGGCCGCCTGGACGACCAGTTCGGGGCTGTTCTCCCGCGGGTCGTCGAGCTCGCCGTAGATCTCGCGGGCCCGGTATGCCGCGGCGACGGCGTCGTCGTCACGCCGCAGCCGATGCAGCATTCGTGAGCGGGCCACCTGCGCACGGGCTGACCACTGGGTCATCCTGCCGACGTTCAGCCGGGCGAGCGCCTCGTCGCTCGGCACCGCGTCCTCGTACCGGAGCACGAAGTACGCGTCGCGCAGGCCGGGCCACTCAGGCGGCGGAGGCTGAGCCGGCGGCGCCAGGTCCATGCGGTGGGCTCGCGACAGGAGCTCAACGCAACGCCAATGGCCGTAGAAATCCGGGACGCTGCCGGCGGCCCCGGCGGCGAGCCGGACGGCGGTCTCCGCGTCGCCGGCGGCCAGGTGCACCTCCGCCGACCAGCGCAGCACGGCCGGCTCGTCAGCGATGCCGGCCTGGTCACCCGTCCAGCGCCGGGCTGCCCT
>NZ_JBEZGQ010000451.1:0-6491 GCF_040650095.1 Actinoplanes sp. NPDC048791
CCGGGCGCGGGGGTGCCGGTTGAGGGGCCGGGCCCCCAGCCCGGGCCGGGCGGGCCGGCGTCTCTCCGTGACCCCGCCGGGATCGTCGCGGCGATCACCGCCCAGGCCGGCACCGGTGGCTACCTGGGCCAGGCCCGGACCGAGGTGACCGTCGCCGGGATCACCGGTCCGCTCTCCACCGTCGCCCTGACCGGCACCGACGGCGCCCGCTACTACCGGATGGTCTCCGGGAGCTGGCTGAGCGGGCCGGGCCAGATCGTGGTCTCCACGCCGTTCCTGACCGCCGCCGGCAAGAAGGTCGGTGACACCGTGGTGCTCACCGACCACGGCACCGACGTCACCGCCCGGATCGTCGGCGAGGCCTTCAACACCGACGACCGGGGCATGCAGATCCTCACCGACCTCGCGACCCTGCGCGCCGCCGAGCCCGACCTGGCACCGGAGAACTTCCTCGTCTCCGTCCGGCCCGGGACCGACACCGCGGCGTACGCCTCCGCCCTCGACACGGCGGTGCGGTCGCTCGGCGCGTCGGCCCGGACCGTCGAGCACGAGACCGACGAGCTCGTGCTCATCATCGACACGCTGACCGCCCTGCTCAGCGTCCTGCTGGTGGTCGTGGCCGGCCTGGGCGTGCTGAACGTCGTCGTCCTGGAGACCCGCGAGCGCGTGCACGACCTCGGGGTGCACAAGGCCCTCGGGATGACGCCGCGGCAGACGACCACGATGGTCATCTCGTCGGTGCTGGTCACCGGCGTCATCGGCGGCGTGATCGGCGCGGCGGTCGGGGTCGCGTTGCAGCGGGCGGTGCTCAGCGCCATGGGTGGCACCGCCGGCTTCACCCTGCCCGCCGCCATCGTGGACGTCTACGGCTCCACCGAGCTGCTGCTGTTCGGCCTCGGCGGGCTGGTCATCGCGGTCGGCGGCGCACTCCTCCCGGCCGGCTGGGCCGCCGGCACCCGCACGGTCACCGCACTCCGCACCGAATGACACCTCGTGGAAGGGCTGACATGAACCGTTCCCTGCTCGCCCGCCTGACCTGCGCCGCCCTTGCCGTCACCGCCGGACTGACGGTCCCGGCGCCGGCGCAGGCCGCGGACACACCGCAGCTGGTCCGGCCGACCGGCCACCATCCGGTCGGCACCACCGCGATCCACCTGACCGACACGTCCCGCCCCGACCCCTGGGTGCCCGGCTCGGCCGCGCGCGAGCTCATGGTCACCGTCTGGTATCCGGCGGCCGCGCCGGGCGGGCGCCGCGCCCGGTACATGTCGCCGCGGGAGTCCGAGCTGTACCTGGCCGGCAAAAGGATCACCGATCTGCCGCCGGACACCCTGAGCCGGGTCCGCACGTACGCGTCGGTCGATGCGCGGCCCGCCGGCCGCGCCCACAGCCTGCCCCTGGTGGTGCTCTCACCCGGCTACACCCAGCCCCGCGGGACGCTGACCGGACTGGCCGAGGACCTGGCCAGTCACGGCTACGTCGTGGCCGGGATCGACCACACCCACGAGACGTACGCGGTCACCTTCCCCGGCGGCCGCATCGCCACCTGCGCCGCGTGCGAGCTCACCGAGGACGACGCGTTCTTCCGCAAGCTGTACGCGGGCCGGGCCGCCGACGTCTCGTTCGTGCTCGACCGGCTGACCGGGCCGAAGCCGGCGTGGCGGGGCAGCTCGCTGATCGACGCCTCGCGGATCGCCATGTCGGGTCACTCGGCCGGTGGGGCGAGCGCGATCGCGGCGATGGCCGGGGACCGCCGCATCGACGCGGGGATCGACATGGACGGCACGACGCGCGGCATCGTCCCGTCCGGCGGGCTGTCCCGGCCGTTCCTGTTCCTCGGTACGCAGGCCGAGCACTCACCGGGCGGCCGGGACGTCTCGTGGGACGACGACTGGAAGCGGCTGACGGGCTGGCGGCGCTGGATCGTCATGGCCGGCACTGTGCACGGGTCCTTCACCGACCTGACGCTGCTGGCCGGCCAGCTCGGCATCGACCTGGGCGCGACCACCACGGGCACCCGCTCGCTGGAGCTCACCCGCCGGTACAACCGGGCGTTCTTCGACCGGCACCTGCGCCACCGGCCGCAGCCGCTGCTGGACCGGGCGTCGCCGCGCTACCCGGAGGTGGTCATCGCCGCGCGCTGACGCAGAGCTGGGCACGGTCGCCGACCGTGCCCAGCTACGCGCTACTTCTTGCCGATGGCCTTGCGGTAGTCGTTGTTGAGGCGGCCGATCAGGGTCAGGGGGATCCCCTTCGGACAGACGGTCGTGCACTCGCCCATGTTGGTGCAGCCGCCGAAGCCCGCGTCGTCCTGGGCCTGCAGCATGTCGACGACCCGGCTGTCGCGTTCCGGCTGGCCCTGGGGGAGCAGACCCAGGTGCGACACCTTGGCCGCGGTGAACAGCATCGACGAGCCGTTCGGGCAGGCCGCCACGCAGGCGCCGCAGCCGATGCAGGTGGCCGCCTCGAAGGCCGCGTCCGCGTCCGGCTTGGGCACCGGGGTGGCGTGCGCGTCCGGGGCGGTGCCGGTCGGCGCGGTGATGTAGCCGCCGGCCTGGATGATCTCGTCGAACGCGCTGCGGTTGACCACCAGGTCCTTGATCACCGGGAAGGCGGCCGCGCGCCACGGCTCGACGTCGATCGTGTCGCCGTCCTTGAAGTGCCGCATGTGCAGCTGGCAGGTGGTGGTGGCCCGCTCGGGACCGTGCGCCACCCCGTTGATCATCATGCCGCACATGCCGCAGATGCCCTCGCGGCAGTCGTGGTCGAACGCCACCGGGTCGTCACCGTCGAGGATGAGCTTCTCGTTGAGGACGTCGAGCATCTCCAGGAAGCTGGCGTCGGGGGAGATGTCCTTGACGTCGTAGGTGACCATGCGGCCCTTGTCGGCCGGCCCCTGCTGACGCCACACGCGAACCTGGATGTCCATTACTTGTAGCTCCGGGTGCTGGGGTGGACGTATTCGAATTCGAGCTGTTCCTTGTGCAGCACGGGCGTCTCGCCGAACTCCCAGGCGGCGACGTAGCTGTACTCGTCGTCGTGGCGCAGCGCCTCGCCGTCGGGGGTCTGGCTCTCGGCGCGGAAGTGACCGCCGGCCGACTCGGCGCGGTGCAGCGCGTCGATGCACATCAGCTCGCCCAGCTCGAAGAAGTCGGCGACCCGGCCGGCCTTCTCCAGGTTCTGGTTGAGCTGCTCGCCGGTGCCGGGCACCTTGACCCGCTGCCAGAACTCCTCGCGCAGGCCGCGGATGAGGCCGATGGCCTTGGTCAGGCCCTCCTCGGTGCGTTCCATGCCGCAGTACTCCCACATGATGTGGCCGAGCTCGCGGTGGAAGGAGTCGACGGTGCGGTCGCCGTCGACGGCCAGCAGCCGGGCCAGGCGGTCCTCGACCTGGCCGCGGGCGGCGACGACCTCCGGGTGCGACTCGTCGATCTTGTCGAACGGGCCGGCCGCCAGGTAGTTGTTCAGCGTGTTGGGCAGCACGAAGTAGCCGTCGGCCAGTCCCTGCATCAGCGCGGAGGCGCCGAGCCGGTTGGCGCCGTGGTCGGAGAAGTTGGCCTCACCGATCACGAACAGGCCCGGGATGGTCGACTGGAGGTCGTAGTCGACCCACAGCCCGCCCATCGTGTAGTGCACGGCCGGGTAGATCCGCATCGGCACCTGGTACGGGTCCTCGCCGGTGATCCGCTGGTACATCTCGAAGAGGTTGCCGTACTTGGCCTCGACGGCCGGCTGGCCCAGCCGCTCGATCGCGTCCGCGAAGTCGAGGTAGACGCCGAGCCCGCCGGGGCCGACGCCGCGGCCCTCGTCGCAGACGTTCTTCGCCGCGCGGGAGGCGATGTCGCGGGGGACCAGGTTGCCGAAGGAGGGGTAGATGCGCTCCAGGTAGTAGTCGCGCTCGTCCTCCGGGATGTCGCCCGGTTTACGGGAGTCGCCATGGGAAAGCGGCACCCACACCCGGCCGTCGTTGCGCAGCGACTCCGACATCAGCGTCAGCTTCGACTGGTGCGAGCCGGACTCCGGGATGCACGTCGGGTGGATCTGCGTGTAGCAGGGGTTGGCGAACAGCGCGCCCTTGCGGTGCGCCCGCCACGAGGCGGTGACGTTGCAGCCCTTGGCGTTGGTGGAGAGGAAGAAGACGTTGCCGTAGCCGCCCGAGGCCAGCACGACCGCGTCGGCCAGGTCGGTGGTGATCTCGCCGGTGACCAGGTCACGGACCACGACGCCGCGGGCCTTGCCGTCGACGACGACCAGCTCGAGCATCTCGTGCCGGGCGTGCATCTCGATGTTGCCCAGCCCGATCTGCCGCTCCATCGCCTGGTACGCGCCCAGCAGCAGCTGCTGACCCGTCTGCCCCCGCGCGTAGAAGGTGCGCGACACCTGGGTGCCGCCGAACGACCGGTTGTCGAGCAGGCCGCCGTACTCGCGGGCGAACGGCACGCCCTGGGCCACGCACTGGTCGATGATGTTCACGCTGACCTCGGCCAGCCGGTACACGTTGGACTCGCGGGCGCGGAAGTCGCCGCCCTTGACCGTGTCGTAGAACAGCCGGTAGATCGAGTCGCCGTCGTTGCGGTAGTTCTTGGCGGCGTTGATGCCACCCTGCGCGGCGATCGAGTGCGCACGCCGCGGGCTGTCCTGGTAGCAGTACGAGCGCACCTTGTAGCCGGCCTCGGCCAGCGTCGCCGCGGCCGAGCCACCGGCCAGGCCGGTGCCGACCACGATGACGGACAGCTTGCGGCGGTTGGCCGGGTTGACCAGCTTGGCGGAGAACTTGCGGCGTTCCCAGCGGGTCTCGATCGGCCCGTCCGGCGCGGCCTGGTCGGCGATGTCCTCGCCCTCGGTCCAGAAATTCATGGTCAGTCCACCAATCCGGTGAGCACGGCGAACGGCACCGACAGGTAGCCGACCACCAGGACGACGGAGAGCAGCAGCGCGGCGCCGCGGGCGATGCGCTCGCCGCGGGCGGTGCGCTGGCCCAGCGTGCGGACCGCGCTGAACAGGCCGTGCCGCAGGTGGAAGCCCACGGCCACGATGGACAGCGTGTAGAACAGCGTCACGTACCAGCGGTCGGGCGCGAAGTCGGCGGCGACGTTCGCGTACGCCTCACCCGGCTTGCCGTTCGGGTTGAGCGTGCCGGTGGTCAGGTCGAGGATGTGGTAGATCACGAACAGCAGGATGATCACGCCACCCCAGCGCATCGTCCGGGCCGCGTAGCTGCCCTGGACCTTGGGGCGGTGCACGTAGCGCACGGGCCGGGCCTTGCGGGCGCGGCGGGCCAGGATGGTGGCCGCGACGATGTGCGCGACGACCGCGAAGGTCAGCACCGAACGCTGGATCCACAGGTACCAGTCCTGGGGCAGCAGGGGCGTGCCGATGGTCCGCAGCCAGTGCGCGTAGTGGTCGAAGGTCTCGGCGCCGAAGAAGATCTTGAGGTTGCCGATCATGTGGGCGTACAGGAAGCCCACGAGGAGCAGCCCGGTGACCGCCATAAGGATCTTCAACGCCAGCGAGGAGCGCGCGCCCCGGCGCGGCTTGAGCGCCGGCTTCTGGGCCAGCGTCTTGCGGGCCGGCTCGGCCGTCGCCCGGGGAGTTGGAGTGCTGATGTCTACCGCCACCCCCTGAACGCTAGGAAGCCGCAGGCGATTCGTCTAATGCATGATCGGCGGGGTCGTCATAGACGTAAGCTATCAAGGTGCAGCTTCAACAGCTCCGATACTTCGTAGCAGTGGCAGAAACCCGGCATTTCACCCAAGCGGCCGACTCACTGAATGTCTCTCAGCCGACTTTAAGTAAGCAGATTCACACCCTCGAAGAGACGCTCGGCGCGCCGCTCATCGAACGCGTCCGGGGCGCGGTCGCGCTCACCGCCGCCGGCGAGACCCTGCTGCCGCTGGCCCGCCGGATGGTCGCCGACGCGGACGCCGCCCGCGACGCGGTGCAGGAGATCGTCGGGCTGCGCCGCGGCCGGGTCCGGGTCGGTGCCACCCCAAGCCTGTGCTCGTCGCTGGTCCCGACCGTGCTGCGCCGGTTCCGCACCGAGCACCCGGACATCGAGCTGCACGTCAACGAGGGCAGCTCGCAGGACCTGATCACCGACCTGCTGGCCCGGGACCTGGACCTGGCCCTGATCGTCCACCCGGAGCAGGGTGTCGACCCGGCCCTGCACGCTGCCCCGGTGCTGCGCGAGAGCCTGGTCGTCGCCTCGGTCGCCGCCGGACCGCCACCGACGGCCAACCGGCAGCTCGCCCTCACCGAGCTGCGCGACACCCCGCTGGTGATGTTCCGGCCCGGCTACGACCTGCGCGACGTCACCCTGGAGGCGTGCCGGGGTGCGGGCTTCACCCCGCGCTTCGCGGTCGAGGGCGGCGAGATGGACGCGGTGCTGGCCTTCGTGGAGGCCGGCCTCGGGGTGGCGCTGGTGCCGAGCATGGTGCTGGTCAACCGGCCGCTGCTGCGCGCGACGCCGCTGGCGCCACCGGGGATGCGCC
>NZ_JBEZGQ010000452.1:0-1575 GCF_040650095.1 Actinoplanes sp. NPDC048791
CCTGGCCGGCACCTCCGCCCGGCAGGTGCCGCCGCCGGATCCGCAGCTGGCCAAGGCCCGGGTCGTCGGCGACGCCCGCCGGTCGGTGCTCAAGGTCGTGGGTACGGCCTGCGAGCAGCGCATCGAGGGCACCGGATTCGTGTACGCGGCCGAGCGCGTCATGACCAACGCGCACGTGGTGGCCGGCACCAGCACCGTGCAGGTGGAGACGACGGACGGCCCCCGCGACGGCACGGTGGTGGTGTTCGACCCGGAACGCGACCTGGCGGTGCTCCACGTGCCGGGCCTGCGCGCGCCGGTGCTGCCGTTCGGGCGGGAGCCGGCGCGGACCGGGGCGGACGCGATCGTGCTGGGTTATCCGCTGAATGGGCCGTACAACGCGCAGGCCGCCCGGGTACGCGAGTCCGGCGACATCACCGGCCCGGCGATCGACGACTCGGCCGACGTGACCCGGCAGATCTACACGATCCGGGCCCTGGTGCGCCGCGGCAACTCCGGCGGCCCGCTGCTGGCCCCGAACGGTGACGTGCTCGGCGTGATCTTCGCGGTGGCCCGGGAGGACCGCAATGTCGGCTTCGCGCTGACCGCGGCGGAAGCGGCCGGCCCGGCGAAGCTCGGCGCGGAGCGCACCCGCGGCGTCGGGACCGGCGCCTGCGGCTGAGCAGCGGGTCAAGCAGTCGGCCGGCTGCCTGCGCGGTGGCATCATCGGTCGATGACCAGCGTGCACATCCGGGTGGCGGGCCCGGGGGAACATCTCGACGACGCGGCCCTGATCTGGGCCGAGGCCACGGCGGCGCGTGACGGCGACGCCGAGATCGCGGCGTTGAGCGTGGCCCGCCCGATCATCCAGCGGGTCATCGAGAGCTCGCCCCGGTCACTGTTGCTGGTCGCGGTCGACCCGGCCGGTCAGGTCGCCGGTTTCGCCGCGGTCGCACCGATGGCCGCGCACGGGTCGACGGCCGACATCCGCTACCTGGCCGTGCGGCCTCGACACTGGGGTGACGGCGTTGCCCGGCAGCTGATGCAGGCGCTGCCCGGCCTGCTCGCCGCGGCCGGCTTCACCCGCGGCGAGCTGGACGTCTACCTCGACAACCCGCGGGCGACCAAGCTCTACGAGGCCCACGGCTGGCGCCCGTACGGCGACGCCGCACCCCACCCGCGCAGCGGCCGTCTCGAACAGCGCTACCGGCTCGACCTCTGAGCCGGTCACTGCCCGTCGCCGGGTCGGCGGCCCGGTGGTTGTTCCGGGGTGGGCAGCGCCGCCACCCGTTTGAGCAGGGCCACGGTCCGCGGCCGGTCGTTCGTCACCTCCAGGCCGGCCCCGGCGTGCACGAGCGTCAGCGGGCGCGGATCGTCGTCGTGCAGCGCGTAGGTGGCCTGCGTCGAGGTCACGGTGACCCGCAGACTGCGGCCCTGCCAGCGGACCGCGAAGCTGAGCCGGTCGATGCCCGCCGGCAGCGCCGGGTCGAACGAGAGCACGCCGCCGTGGTCGCGCAGGCCGCCGAAGCCGCTGACGATCGCGGTCCACGCGCTGGCCAGCGCGGCCATGTGCAGGCCGTCGCGGCGGGTGTGGTG
>NZ_JBEZGQ010000452.1:1585-6488 GCF_040650095.1 Actinoplanes sp. NPDC048791
CAGGTCCACCGTGGCGGCCTCGCGGGCGTAGCGGTGGGCCAGCTCCAGATGGCCGACCTCGGCGGCCAGCACGGCCTGGGTGCCCGCCGACAGCGACGAGTCGCGGACGGTACGGCGTTCGTAGTAGTCCAGGTTGCGGGCCTTCTGGGCGGGCGTGAACGCGTCGCCGCACCAGTGCATCGCCAGCACCAGGTCGGCCTGCTTGACCACCTGGCGGCGGTAGAGCTCGAAGTACGGCGCACTCAGCAGCAGCGGGTACTGCGCGGGATCGTCGGTGAAGGCCCACTCCGGGTGGCCGGTGAAGCCCGCCGACTGCTCGTGCACGTCCAGTTCGGTGTCGTAGGGCAGGTGGACCGCGGCTGCCGCCGTACGCCAGGACAGCGTCTCCTGGTCGGTGACGCCGAGCTGGTCCGCGAGGTCGGGGTGCCGGGCGACCGCGTCGGCGGCGCCGCGCAGGTTCCGGGCCGCCATCAGGTTGGTGAAGATGTTGTCGTCGGACAGGGCGCTGTACTCGTCCGGTCCGGTGACGCCGGGCAGGTGCCAGCCGCCGCGCCGGTCGAAGTGGCCGAGGGAGTCCCACAGCCGGGCCGTCTCGACCAGCAGTTCGACGCCGCCTTCCCGGTCCAGCGTGTCGTCGCCGGTGACCATGCGGTAGCGCAGCACCGCGTCGGCGATGTCGGCGTTGACGTGGAAACCGGCCGTGCCAGCCGGCCAGTAGCCCGAGCACTCCTGGCCCCGGATCGTGCGCCACGGGAACGCCGCCCCGCGCAACCCGAGGGCCTGCGCGCGTTCGCGGGCCAGCCAGAGCGTCGAGTGCCGCCAGCGCAACGCGTCGGCTGCGGCCTGCGGCTGGGTGTAGGTGAGCACCGGCAGGACGAAGCCCTCGGTGTCCCAGAACGTGTGCCCGTCGTACCCGGGACCGGTGAGGCCCTTGGCCGGGATCGCCCGCCGTTCCGCCCGGGCGCCCGACTGCAGCACGTGGAAGAGCGCGAAGCGGACCGCCTGCTGCAGCTGCGCGTCGCCCTCGATGACGATGTCGGCGTTGTCCCAGAACTCGCGCAGGTATTCCTGCTGCTCACGCAGCAGCCCGGCGAAGCCGGTGTGGCGGGCGCCGATCAGGGCGGCCGCGACCTGGTCGCGCAGCGACGGCACCGAGCGGATGCTGGACCAGCCGTACGCCATGGTCTTGACGACCGTGAGGGTCGCGCCCGGCTGCAGCACACCGGTGACATTGGTACGCGCCCAGCACGGCTCCCCGTCCGACTCGACGACAAAACCGTCGCCGCCGGTGACGACGTGTTCCATGCCCGCGGCCATGAGCTGCTTGCTGACCCGGGTCCGGTGCACGAGCAGGGCGCTGTGCGGGCCGACGACGTGCTCCACGGCTTCGAGCGGGTTCTCCAGCGCGGCGGCCACCCGCGGATCCACCGAAGTGGTCGACTGCTCCTCGTTGGTGATCAGCTCGGACTGCACGATCACCCGTACGGCGGCGTCGACCGCCTCGACCTGGTACTCGATCGCGGCGACGGCCCGCTGGGTGAACGACACCAGCCGGCGCGAGCGGACCCGGACCCGCTTGCCGGCCGGTGAGGTCCAGTCCGCCTCCCGGGTGAGCACACCGTTGCGCAGGTCCAGCCGGCGCTCGTGGTGGTGCAGGGTGCCGTAGCGCACGTCGAACGGCGCGTCGTCGACCAGCAGCCGGATGATCTTCCCGTCGGTCACGTTGACCACGGTCTGGCCCGACTCGGGATAGCCGTAACCACCCTCGGCGTACGGCAGCGGACGGCGTTCGTAGAACGAGTTGAGGTAGGTGCCGGCGATCCCGTGCGGCTCACCCTCGTCGAGGTTGGCGCGCAGCCCGATGTGGCCGTTCGACAACGCCAGCACGCTCTCCGACTGCGCGAGCCGGTCCAGGTCGAGGGCGGTCTCGCGGACGCACCACGGCTCGACGGGAAACGGCAGTTGCCCGGTCATCGCGCTGCCTCAGGAACCGGCGGCGAGGGTGGCCCGGATCTCCTGTGCCCACCGGGCCGACGTGAAGTCCGGGCCGACCGGGTCGACGAAGATCAGATCGCTGATCGTGTTGTCGGTGCGCAGGTGCAGGATGCTCTGGTACTCCGGCGACTCGTACCACTCGACGGCCGTGCGCCGGTCGGGGAACTCCATCAGCACCACCGAGCCCGGCCAGGCGCCCTCGCGCACCTCCACCGGGGCGTCGATCGCCAGCCAGCGCCCGCCGTACGGTTTGAAGGTCGCCTCCACGCTCTCCAGGTATCGCAGCGATTCGGCCTTCGGGATCCCGTTCGGGATCCGCAGATGATTGATCAGGTACGTCGTCATGGTCCTGACCCTCCCGCGCCGGCCGGGGTGTTCGCGCCCGTGGAAGACCCTGGTGCGTGCCCGGTGCCGCCGTACCCGTGCGTGCGCCAGGGTGTTGACCGGTTCCAGCAGGCTTGGCCGGGCGCGATCGTGGAGGCAGTTTCGTCGGGAGAGGAGTTGCCATGGTGCGGGGTGCGGGGATGAAAGGGCTCACGGCGCTCGACAGCGCCACCGCGTGGCTCAACACGCCACCACTGACGGCCACGGACCTGCGCGGCAACGTGGTGGTGGTCAACTTCTGGACGTACACGTGCATCAACTGGATCCGTACGCTGCCGCACGTGCGGGCGTGGGCGGACCGCTACCGCGACCACGGGCTCGTCCTGCTCGGCGTGCACTCGCCGGAGTTCGGCTTCGAGCACGACCTCGGCAACGTCCGGCGGGCCGTCGCCGCGATGCGGGTCGGCCACCCGGTCGCCGTCGACAACGACTTCCGGATCTGGCGGGCCTTCGACAACCACTACTGGCCGGCGCTGTACTTCATCGACGCCCGGGGCGAACTCCGCCACACCCACTTCGGCGAGAACGACTACCAGCAGTCGGAGACGGTGATCCAGGACCTGCTCACCGAGTCGGGACGGCAGATCCCGCCCCGCGACCCGCGCGCAGTGGACGCCGCCGGGCTGGAACTGCCGGCCGACTGGGACAACTTGGCCTCTCCGGAGACGTACCTCGGCTACGAACGCGCCGAGAACTTCGCCTCACCCGGCGGTGCGGTCGCCGACGTCCCGCACAGCTACGCGGCGCCGGCCCGGTGGGCCCTGAACGACTGGGCGCTGACGGGGGACTGGACCGTCGGCGCGGGCGAGGCCCGGCTGAACGCGCCCGGCGGATCGATCGTGTTCCGCTTCCACGCTCGTGACGTGCACCTGGTGCTGAGCTCGCAGCCACACAGCGGGCCGGTGGGGTTCCGCGTCCAGGTCGACGGGCAGGCCCCGGGCGCGGCGGCGGGACTCGACGTGGACGCCGAGGGCCGCGGGGAGCTCACCGAGCCGCGGCTGTACCAGCTCGTGCGCCGGCCGGGCCCGGTCACGGACGGCACCTTCGAGATCACGTTCCTTGATCCGGGCGTCCTCGCCCACGTGTTCACCTTCGGCTGACGGGCACTTGGGTACGGCACGCATACTCGAGGACATGAAACGCAGCGATCGCGTACCCGCAGCGCAGGTGTACCGAGGACTTCCGCAGACCGTGCACAGTGCGCTGACGCCGCTGGGCGAGATCGAGCAAGCGACCAAGATCGCCGAAGGTTGGCGGCAGCCGCGCCAAGGGTGGCGCCGTGTTGTTTTCGTGGTCGGTGCCGTGGTGCTGGCCGTGTGTGCCGCACTCATGGTCTTCGCCGGTATTTACGGCGCGGCGCAGCAGTAGGGGAGCGCATCGGACAACCTGTCCGATTCGGTGTGGCCGTTTCTTTCGCTCGTGGTCCACACTTGCCGGGTGCCGAATTCGGAGAGCAAGTCATTGGCCGAATCGGCCTCGACCTGGATGCAGGTGGTGTTCGGCGGATTGGGCGTGGCGATCGCGCTGGTGGCGCTGGTGATCGCGTATTTCGCCTGGGTCCAGCCGCATTCCCCGGCCGCCGACGACAACAAGGCCGAGCCGGCGCCGGTCGCCAAGTCAACCGCGCCTGAGACGGCCGCTCCCACCACTGCGGCGGCCGGGGTGCCGCTGGTACGGCTCACCCCCACCGTCGGCGCCGGCAACGTCCGTCCGGCCGACGATGACCTGGTGATCCACTGTGCCACCGGGCAGACCAGCGACCGCCAGCGGGTCGTCGAGTACGACCTGCTCGGCCGGTACACGGCGCTGAAGGCGGAACTGCGGGTGTCCCGGGCGCGCGACGGTGACACGCCGCTTCAGCTCAAGGTCTTCACCGACGACGCGATCGCCGCGAATCAGGTTGTCACCAAAGGAAAAAGCGCCCCGATGCGTATCCCGCTGGACGGGAAGCAGAAGATGCGGGTCCAGTTGACCTGTCAGTTCCCGGACGGCGAGATCAAACTCGACAATCCCGAACTCGATCATTCTTGATCGAGTGTCACCCGTTCGGGGATTGGTGCTTGACGCCGGTTGCCCGTAACGTTCGGGCCTTCAGAAATGCCATTCAATCGGGGAGCGGCTTTGGCGGCGAATCCGCAGGCTCCAATTCCGGCGCGGCCGGGTTCGCCGGCCGGCCCGGCCGGCCCGGCACCGCACAGCGGACCGCCCTTCCAAGGAAACGCCGGACCGCAGAGCACCCAGTCGCCGCCCGGCGCGACCTATGGCCAACCGCCGCAGTCCGGCGCGCCCTACGGCCAGCCGCCGCCATCCGGTACGCCCACCCAGGCCATGCCGACCCAGGCCATGCCCAGCTCGGCCACGCCTGGCTCGACCGCGTCCAGCTCGGCTGGGCCGTCCGGGCAGCCCACCCAGCCGATGTCATTCGGACCACCCACCCCACCGATGCCGACCCGGCAGCGCACTCAGCCGATGCCGGCCGCGCCGCCGCATGCGCACCCGGCGCCGGTCGGACCGCCGGCTTCGC
>NZ_JBEZGQ010000453.1:0-2771 GCF_040650095.1 Actinoplanes sp. NPDC048791
CCGCCCGGTCGCCGAGGTGGCGGTGTCCTGCGCGGTCACGGCCACCTCGCGGCTGCCCGGCTTCGGCACCCCGAAGACCTTGCCGTCGGGCAGCCGGATGTACGCCGGGTTGTCGGCCTTGACCAGGCCCAGCCGGCGGGCGGCGGCGTCCAGGCTGCCCGGGCTGTTGTTGGCGGCGATCTCGTTCTCCAGCTCCTGCTGCTGGGAGTCCAGCTTGGCCTGCTGCTTCTGCAGCGTGTCGATCCGGAACGAGTTCTCCGCCGTCTTGGTGTTGATCAGCAGGATGCCGAGCACCCCGGCCACGACGACCGCCACCACGAGCGCGATGAACGGCGCGCGCGGCGCGTTGATCGGCGCGGGCGGCGCCACCCGCAGGCGCGGGGTCGTGATCGGGTCACGCTGCTGCTCGGTGTTGAGCTTGAGGGCGGTGGCGCCCTGGACGGCGCTGTTCTGGACAGCGCTGTCCCGGTTGGTACCGGCCGTCGGGTTGCGGCGTGCCCCCCGGACGCCTCCGCCCGTGGTCGTACCGGTCGTCTTGCCGGCCGGCGTGCGCCGGCCCTTGCCAACCTGCTCCGTGGTCCGGCCCCCCGACCGCGGCGCAGTGGTCATGCGCTCGCTCAATGCCCCTCCCCCTCCTGGCGTTCCCCCGGGCGTAACCGCCCTTGTCCCCCGTGCGTTGTAGACAGTCGGGACCGTTCGCGGGCGGTCCCTGCCGTCTGGCCGTGCTGGTCGATCCGTTCCACCGCGCGCAGCTTCACCGAAGCCGCCCGCGGGTTCTCCGCCACTTCCGCCGCGCTGGGCAGCTCCGACCCGCGGGTCAGGAGCCGCACCGAAGGGCCCGTTCCGGGCAGTTCGACCGGCAGGTCGATCGGCCCGGTGCTGCGCGCCCTCGCGGCGAAGGCGCGCTTGACGATCCGGTCCTCCAACGATTGATACGACATCACCACAAGGCGCCCCTTCGGGGCCAAGCTGTCCAATGCCGCGGGAACCGCCGCCTCGACCGCGGCGAGTTCCGCATTTACCTCAATACGTAGCGCCTGAAACGTTCTTTTCGCGGGATTTCCACCCGTTCGCCGCGCGGCGGCCGGGATGGCGTCCCGGACCAGGTCCGCGAGGCGGGACGACGAGACGATCCGGCCCTTCGCCCGCTCCTTGACGATCGCCGAGACGACCCGGGTGGCGAACTTCTCCTCGCCGTACACCCGCAGGATGCGGACGAGCTCGCCGGGCTCGTAGCCGTTGACGACCTCCTCCGCGGTGATCCCGCGCGACTGGTCCATCCGCATGTCCAGCGGCGCGTCCCGGGCGTAGGCGAACCCACGGTCCGGCTCGTCCAGCTGGAGCGACGAGACACCGAGGTCGAACAGGCCACTGTGGAAGTGCTGGTAGCCGAGGTCGGCCAGCACCGCCGGCAGCTCGTCGTAGACCGCGTGCACGAAGTGGGTCCGGTCCGCGAACCGCGCCAGCCGCTGCCGGGAGTGCGCGAGCGCCTCGGTGTCCCGGTCGAGTCCGATCAGGACCACGTCCGGGTGCCGCTCCAGCACGGCCTCGGCGTGCCCGCCCAGGCCCAAGGTGAAGTCGACGTGCACCGCACCCGGCAGCGCGAGCGCGGGGGCGAGCAACTCGAGGCAGCGCTCGAGCAGCACCGGCACGTGTGTGCCGCGAAGCTCGCCCATCCTGACCCCCATTGCCTGCTCTTTCCGCGCTCACCCGGTCCGACCCGCACCGATCCCCGGTGCCGGCACAGCCCGGTCGTCTGTCCGTACCGCCAGATCCCCATCCGCTCGTGCCCGTTGCCATCGGGCGCGCCCGACCGGACACACGCCTGGCACCGGGGAAGAGGCGCCAGGAGCGGGAGCGGCTGGAGATCTCGCAGTACGGCGGCAGCGACGTCCGGGCCGTTTCACTGGCCCACAGGTGCCACGCCTCACAATCCGCCGGGCAGCACCCCCTCCTCGATGTCGGCGAAGTCGTCCTCGCTCGCCGAGAGGTACTGCTCCCAGGACTGCTTGTCCCAGATCTCCACCCGCGTGCTCGCGCCGATCACCACGAGCTCGCGGTTCAGCGCCGCATACTCCCGAAGATGCGCCGGGATGGTGACCCGGCCCTGCTTGTCGGGGATCTCGTCGTGCGCACTGGCGAAGAACACCCGGCTGTAGGCCCGGGCGGCCTTGTGGGTGACCGGCTGTTCGCGCAGCTGGTCGGCGATCCGCTGGAACTCCGGCATCGGGAAGACGTACAGGCAACGCTCCTGCCCCTTGGTGATCACGACACCTCCCGCCAACTCGTCGCGGAACTTCGCCGGAAGGATCAGTCGGCCCTTGTCGTCCAGGCGCGGGGTGTGCGTGCCGAGGAACATCGGCCCAACCCCCCTGCCCCGGGCGCCGCCGCAGAGCCAGCTCTGTGCGGATCACCTGTCGTCTGGGCCGGCAAATCCCCTCGGATTCAGCTCCTCCTCAGGCCCTGCCACTGCGCTCCACTCTACTCCACTTCCCTCCACTCGCAACCAGAATGACGGCTTCCGCGAACCCGATTCGCGGATGTATCCGCACGTCAGAGCCGGTGGAGTGGAAGTGGAGGGCCGGGCGGGCCGCACCATGGTCCACTTTCCGACATGCCGCCCACCCGGGCACGAAAGTCCCCCGAATTCGGGCGTTGGGGAAGGCGCGGCTGCCCTTCGGCACCTCATCGGGGAGGAAAGTGGAGGAGAAAGTGGAGCGCGGCAGGCCGGAGTGGCCCGCTTCGTGCACTGCGGCAGCGAATCCGCCCTG
>NZ_JBEZGQ010000453.1:2781-6486 GCF_040650095.1 Actinoplanes sp. NPDC048791
GCGACCCGTACCGGGTCGCGCCCCACTGAACTGTCGTACTGCTCTTACTGGTGCTGTCGGTGACCGTACCGCTGAAGGGAACTCAGACGAGGCGGCGCACGACGTAGTTCTTGCCGTAGACCTTCTGCTTCTTGACCTTGTCACCCGTGTGCGGTGCGGCCCACATGTAGCCGCCACCGGCGTAGATGCCGACGTGGGTGCCGTAGGAGCCGGAGCGGAAGACCAGCAGGTCGCCGGCCTTCTTGCTGCCCTTGCCGACGGCCTTGCCGTACCGCTGCTGCGAGTTGGCCTTGTGCGGCAGCTTCTTGCCGGCGGCCTTCTTGTAGACGTACATGGTGTAGCCGGAGCAGTCGAACCGGTTGGGTCCGGAAGCACCGAACTTGTACGGCGCGCCCTTGTGCTTGGCCGCCTCGGCCAGGACCTTGGCCGCCTTGTTCTGGGTGACGCGCACGGTGATCTTGGTCTGACCGCTGCGCACCGCGGTGTAGCCCTTACCGCCGGAGAAGACGGTGCGGTAGTACAGCGACGAGCCGGGCTTGGTCAGAATCGAGACGCCACCCTTGGCGTCGGTCGACCGGGTGACCCAGGTCTTCCACGCCTTGGCGCCGCGGATCTGCAGCCTGACCTTGGCGCCCTTGACGCCCTTGCCGGTCTTCGGGTTGATGAGCTTCGCGGTGACCCGGACCGTCTGACCCTTCTTCACCGACCTCCTGTTGTAGGAGTTCGTGAGCTTGGGCTTGACGGCTGCCGACGCGGCCGCAGTGACGGGCGCCGGAGCGGCGGAGGCCGCCGGGGTGCCGATCAGCTGGCTGGCCGCGAGGCTGAGACCCAGGGACAGAGCGATGGGACCGGTGCCAACGGTACGACGGCGCCGGTGCGAGGTGCTTTCGTGCACGGTAGAGAGATCCCTCCGGCACGCCTGCGAGGTTAGCTGTCGGGTTCGGGCGGGAAGGTTGCCCGGCCACCGTTGGTGGCTTCACCCCAAGATCCTCCGCGGTACGCCGCGACTGGCGCGTACCCCGTGGGACCGAATCTGGGTCCCCCGTCCCTGCCCCCGTATGCCTGTGTTGTCGTTCGCGTACGTGTGGTCGCGCCGCCCGGACCGGGGCAGGGCTCGGCGTGGTCCGAGGCGGTGCGAGCGGCGAGCGGTCGCTCACCGGCTCGTCCTTGCTACCCGATTTCCGGGTGACGTGCAGGACCCCCATTGACTACGGAGAGTATTTGGCACGCGAACCCCTGTCCGGTTTGTAACCACGCCGTGACAAATGCCAGTGCACCAGGTGATGGGCTGATCACTTTACGTCGAAGGTTACGGGTGAAACACAACACACAAAAAGCCCGACGGGGCCGATCATGGGCCGGACCGAGGTCGGGAGAATGTGACCGTAAACGCCCCCACCGGCGCAAACTCGGCGACAGGCGGCGTACTGGAGATCATCCGTTCGGCCGAGGGGGCAACCCGGCGGCGGACACCCCCGGACGGACACCGGGGCCACTCGACGTAGTGTCCGTTTCCGGTACCCTCGTCGCCGTGACGGACGGGAAGATGCCCCTACGGGCCAAGGTCGCGACCTCCGTGTCGCGAACCGCTGCGGCGCTCTCACGGGCGGCCGGCCGCGGCGACGGCTCGGTGATCGGCGGGTGGATCGGTCTCAAGATCGATCCTGACCTGCTGAAGAACCTCGCCGCCGGCCGCGCGATCGCGCTGGTCTCGGGCACCAACGGCAAGACGACCACGACCCGGTTCACCGCGGCCGCCCTCGGCGTGCTGGGCCCGGTCGCCACCAACTCCTTCGGCGCCAACATGCCCACCGGGCACACCTCGGCCCTGGCCAAGGCCGGTGCCACCCCGTTCGCGGTGCTCGAGGTCGACGAGCACTACCTGGCCCGGGTCATCGACGAGACCACCCCGCGGGTGGTGGCACTGCTCAACCTCTCGCGCGACCAGCTCGACCGGGCCAAGGAAGTCGCCATGATGGCCCAGATGTGGCGGACCGCCCTGGCCGCCCACCCCGACGTGCACGTGGTCGCCAACGCCGACGACCCGATGGTGGTCTGGGCGGCGGTCAACACCGCGCACGTCGTCTGGTTCAGCGCCGGCCAGCGCTGGCACGACGACTCGTTCGTCTGCCCGGAGTGCGGCTCCCCGATCGAACGGGCCAACGGCGACTGGCGCTGCACCGGGTGCCCGCTGCGCCGCCCGCAGGCCCAGTGGACCGTCGAGGACGACGGCGTCATCGACCCCCGCGGCGACTGGCACCTGGTCAAGCTCCAGCTGCCCGGGCACGTCAACCTGGGCAACGCCGCCACCGCGCTGGCCGTGGCCGCCGAGTTCGGCGTCCGCCCGATAGAGGCCGTCCCCCGGCTGGCCGGCGTCGCCTCGGTGGCGGGCCGCTACGCCCAGGTGGAACGCGACGGCCGCAACATCCGGCTGCTGCTGGCCAAGAACCCGGCCAGCTGGCTCGAGGCGTTCGACATGGCCGAGGTGGCCCCCACCCTGCTGTCGATCAACGCCCGCGACCCCGACGGCTTCGACACGTCCTGGCTCTACGACGTCGACTTCTCCCCGCTGCGCGGCCGGCAGGTGCTGATCACCGGCGACCGGGCCTACGACCTGGCGGTCCGGCTGGAAGTGAACGATGTCGCCTTCCGGCACGTGCATACCTTCGACGAGGCGGTGCAGGCCAGCCCGCCCGGTCGCCTAGAAGTGATCGCCAACTACACGGCGTTCCAGGACATCCGAGCGGAGTTGGACCGTGTCAACTGAGAGCACCCTCCGGATCGTCTGGATCTACCCCGACCTGCTCTCGACGTACGGCGATCGGGGGAATCTGCTCATCCTGGGCCGCCGCGCGGCGCTGCGGGGCATCCCGGTGGAGACGTACGAGGTCCGCTCGGACCAGGCCATGCCCACCACCGCCGACATCTACCTGATCGGCGGCGGCGAGGACGGCCCGCAGGCGCTGGCCGCCCAGCGGCTGATCGCCGACGGCGGCCTGCACCGGGCCGTCCACCAGGGCGCGGCCGTGCTCGCCGTGTGCGCCGGTTACCAGCTGTTCGGCAGCTCGTTCTTCGCCAAGGGCGCCAAGTGTGCCGGCCTGGACCTGCTCGACCTGAGCTCGGACCGGGGCGAGACACGCGCGGTGGGCGAGGTTCGCGGCGACATCGATCCCCGGCTAGGGTTGCCCCCGTTGACCGGATTCGAGAACCACGGCGGCCGGACCCACCTGGGTCCCGGAGTGGCCCCACTGGCCCGGGTGACCGCCGGCATCGGCAACGACGGCCAGACCGAGGGCGCCTGGCACGGCAAGATCCTCGGCACCTACGCGCACGGCCCGGCTCTGGCCCGCAACCCAGCGATAGCCGATCTGCTACTGCGCTGGGCGATCGGCGCGGATAGTCTTCAAGCGCTCGACGACACCTGGGCCGACCGGCTCAGAGGCGAGCGGCTCGCCGCGGCAGGCGCCGCCTGAGCACTGCAGGCGCCGATCACCAGACCTGGACCGACGAGACCTTAGGGGTACGCCTGCATGACTGACACCCTGATCGCCCCGCGGGGCATCACCACCCCCGCCACGGACCCTCAGGTCAGCACGCAGCACCCGACGACCCCGCTCGGCTGGCGGCGCCGGCTCAGCCGCGTCGGCATCCTCGCCGCCGTCATCGCCGCACTCGGCGTGGCGGCCGCGGTCCTGCCGTTGCAGG
>NZ_JBEZGQ010000454.1:0-6457 GCF_040650095.1 Actinoplanes sp. NPDC048791
CCGGACAGGTCGCCGCGGCGGGGCGGGGGACCGGCACCGTCACTCCGCCCGGGCGGGTTGCGGTTGTCGGCGCTGGGCCCGTACCCGATGCGGGTGACAGCTCGGCCGCCGACGAGCGTGAGTCTCCCGGTGGTCTGCTCGGTAAGGGTGCCGAGCTGCGCACCCGGCTGCGCACCGAGCGGCGGCTGCGGGTCATCACACTGGTCACGCTCAGCGTCGTGGTGCTCGGGCTGCTTCCGCTGCTGTTCGGGATCCGGTCCGCGACGCGTGACCCCGTGTTCAACTCCCTCGATGCGCTCAGCGTGCCCACCTGGGCCGACAAGCAGGTCGAGGACCGGACCAGCGGCAGCATCTGGTGTTTCTTCGACTGCCGGTTCCGGGAGCGGACCGCGCAGTCCGAGCGGCCGTTCGAGGAGACCGACAAGGCCTACGCCACCGCGCTGAACCGGGCCGGCTGGAAGGCGCGGAGCGGCGAGTGTTCCGATCAGCCCACCACCTCCGGCAAGTACACCTGCTGGACCAGGGACGAGTTCACTCTGGACCTGTGGGTGCGGCTGCCCGAGTGCGCTGTCGACGCCGTCGCCGCGCAGGATCCGGCCTCTCAGCCTTCCGTCGGGCCTGACGGGCTGGTGCCCACTCCTGACCCGGACAAGTGCACCGGTTCGACCGTGAGCATCAAGGTGCAGAACGCCGTCACCGACCAGCGGGGCAAGCCGCAGCCGGCCGTGGATCCCTCCCTGATCGGCGAGACGCCCGACCCTGTGCTCACGCCTGATCCTCTGCTGGAGCCGACACCGACGGCGTCGTGAAGCGTCCACCGGTCACTGACGGTAGGGTCTGCACGTTGTCACACTGTGAGGCACGTCAGTAGAGGAGACGCGTAGATGGACGTTACCGCCGGAGAAATCGCAGGCCTGATCGCGGCGGGCGCGTTTTTGATGCTCGTGCTGGTGCTCGCCGTCCCGATTCTCAAGCTGCGCCACACGGTCGACGCCGCCACCCAGGCGATCAACGACCTCAACGACCGGACCGGGCCGCTGCTGGGCAACGTCACCGAGACGGTCGGCAACGTGAACACCGCGCTGGGCCAGGTCCAGGTCTCTTTGGACGGTGTCAACGTGCAGCTGGCCAAGGTCGACACGATGACCGAGCACGCGCAGAACGTCACGGCCAGCGTGGCCAACCTCGCCACCGTCGTGTCCGCCGCCGCCGCGAACCCGTTGATCAAGGTGGCGTCGTTCGGCTACGGCCTGCGCAAGGCCGCCGCCGCCCGCCGGCACGCCGAGGACGAGCGCGATGTCCGCGCCACTCTCAAGCAGCGCCGCAAGGCCGCCCGCGCGGCCCGCTGACCATCTCACCAGCTTTTCTAGCTCGGAAGGAACACCGCCATGAAGCGGCTGCTCTGGCTGGGTGTCGGCCTGGCCGTCGGCGCCATCGTCGTGCGCAAGGTCACCCGTAAGGCCAACGAGTTCACCCCCACCGGCATCGCCACCTCCCTGTCGCAATCCGCTGGCGGTCTGGTCGAGTCGCTGCGTAGCTTCGTGGATGACGTCCGCGAGGGGATGGCCGAGCGCGAGCATGAGATCCACGAGGCCTTCGCCGCGGGTGAGCTCTACGACGACCAATTCGCCGAGCTGCGTGACGGCACGCAGGGGCGGCACGCGAGTGAGGACCAGCGATGAAGACGGCGGAGATCAAGCGGCGCTTTCTGGCGCACTTCGAGGCGAACGGGCACACGGTCGTGCCGAGTGCCCCGCTGCCGGCCATCGACGACCCGAACCTGCTGTTCATCAACGCCGGCATGGTCCAGTTCGTGCCGTTCTTCCTCGGGCAGCGCACCCCGCCGTACCAGCGGGCCGTGAGCGTGCAGAAGTGCATCCGGACGCCCGACATCGACGAGGTCGGCAAGACCAGCCGGCACGGCACGTTCTTCCAGATGAACGGCAACTTCTCCTTCGGTGACTACTTCAAGGCCGAGGCCATCCGGCTGGCCTGGGAGCTGTCCACCAACCCGGTCGAGAAGGGCGGCTTCGGGCTGGACCCGGAGCGCATCTGGCCGACCGTCTACCTCGACGACGACGAGGCGTTCGAGATGTGGCGCGCGACCGGTGTGCCCGCCGAGCGGATCGTGCGCCGGGGCAAGAAGGACAACTGGTGGCACATGGGCATCCCCGGCCCGGGCGGCACCTGCTCCGAGCTCTTCTACGACCGCGGCCCCGAGTACGGCAAGGAGGGCGGCCCGGAGGTCGACGAGGACCGGTACATGGAGTACTGGAACCTCGTCTTCATGCAGTACGAGATCACCGACGTGAAGAGCAAGGAGAACTTCACGATCGTCAGCGATCTCCCCAAGAAGAACATCGACACCGGCATGGGGCTGGAGCGGGTCGCGTCGATCCTGCAGGGCGTCGACAACCTGTACGAGATCGACGAGGTCAAGCCGATCCTGGCCCGGGCGGCCGAGCTGTCCGGCAAGGTGTACGGCGCGCACTCCGGTCACGAGGCCGGCCTGTCGCACCCCGACGACGTCCGGCTGCGCGTGATCGCCGACCACGTCCGTACCGCGCTGATGCTGATCGGCGACGGGGTCACCCCGTCCAACGAGGGCCGCGGTTACGTGCTGCGCCGCATCATGCGCCGGGCGATCCGGGCCATGCGCCTGCTCGGCTGGCAGGGGGCCACGTTCCCCGAGCTGCTGCCGGTGGCGCGCGACTGCATGGCGCCGTCGTACCCGGAGCTGGCGAAGGAGTTCGGCCGGATCTCCACGTACGCGTACGCGGAGGAGGAGGCGTTCCTGTCCACGCTGCGCGCGGGCACGACGATCCTCGACACGGCGATCACCGACACCAAGAAGTCCGGCGGCGCGAAGCTCAGCGGCGCGCAGGCGTTCCAGCTGCACGACACGTACGGCTTCCCGATCGACCTGACCCTGGAGATCGCCGCCGAGCAGGGCCTCGACGTCGACCAGGACGGCTTCCGCCGGTTGATGGCCGACCAGCGGTCCCGCGCGAAGGCGGACGCGGCCGCGCGCAAGACGGGCCACGCGGACCTGTCGGCGTACCGCACGGTGCTCGAGAACGGCGGACCGGTGCAGTTCACCGGCTACGCGGAGGTCTCCCGGGAGTCGCGGGTGCGCGCGCTGCTCGGCGACGGCGGCGCCAGTGTCGCGGCGGCGAACGAGGGTGACTACGTCGAGCTGGTGCTCGACACCACCCCGTTCTACGCCGAGGGCGGTGGCCAGCAGGCCGACACCGGCCTGATCAACGTCGGCGGCGGGCAGGTCGAGGTCGTCGACGTGCAGCAGCCGCTGCCCGGCCTGATCGTGCACAAGGCGCGGGTCGTCCGCGGTGAGGTGCGCGCGGGTGAGGCGGGCTTCGCCGAGATCGACGTGACCCGCCGCAAGGCGATCTCGCGGTCGCACACGGCGACGCACCTGATCCACCAGACCATGCGGGCGTTCCTCGGCGAGTCGGCGACCCAGGCGGGTTCGCTGAACGCGCCCGGCCGGCTGCGCTTCGACTTCAACACCCCGGGGGCCGTCTCGCCCGCGGTGCTGCACGACGTCGAGCAGCAGGTCAACGAGGTGCTGCTGCGTGACCTGGAAGTCCATGCGTTCGTCACCTCGCAGGAGGAGGCGCGCCGGCTCGGCGCGATGGCCCTGTTCGGGGAGAAGTACGGCGACGAGGTCCGAGTGGTTGAAGTCGGCGACTACGCGCGTGAACTCTGCGGCGGTACGCACGTGGCCCGCTCGGGTCAGCTGGGCCTGGTGAAGATCCTCAACGAGTCGTCGATCGGTTCCGGTGTCCGCCGGGTCGAGGCGCTCGTCGGCATCGACGCGTTCGGCTTCCTGGCCAAGGAGCACCTGCTCGTGGCCCGGCTCGCGGAGCTGTTCCGGGTGCCCGGCGACCAGGTCGCCGACCGGGTCGAGCAGACCGTGACGGCCCTGCGCGACGCCGAGAAGGAGCTCGAGAAGATGCGCGCGCAGCTCGTGCTCGGTGGGGCCGGTGCGCTGGCGGCGCAGGCCCGTGATCTGCGGGGCGTGGCGTACGTCGGGACCGAGGCACCCGAGGGTGCGGCGACCAACGACGTGCGTACCCTGGCCCAGGAGATCCGCGGCAAGATCGACGCCGGTCGTCCGGCGGTGGTCGCGGTCGCGGCCCGGTCCAACGGCAAGGCGTCACTCATCGTAGCGATCAACGCCACGGCGAAGAGTCGTGGTCTGTCCGCGGCCGATCTGGTCAAGGGCGCGCTCTCCGGCCGGGGCGGCGGCAACGCCGACCTCGCCCAGGGCGGTGGAGTGCCCGCTGACCAGGTGAATGTCTTGCTCGCAGCGGTGGAGAAGGCGGTCGGCGAGGCTGCCTGAGAGGGAGGCCGTCGACATGTTGCCGTTGCCACGGGGTAGGCGGCTGGGTGTGGATGTGGGTAAGGTCCGCGTCGGGGTCGCACTCAGTGACCCCGACGGGATCCTGGCCACCCCCCTGGTCACGGTGCCCCGTGACATGGGTGCGGCGCCCGACGCCGTCCCCGGCGACATTGCTCAGCTCGTCCGCCTTGTGGGGGAGCACGAGGTGGTGCAGATCGTGGTGGGCCTGCCCGTGCGCCTCAACGGCGAGGAGGGGCCTGCCGCCATCGACATACGTGCGTACGCTGGGCGACTGGAACGGGCGGTAGGGTCTGTTCCGATCGTCCTGGCGGACGAGAGGATGTCGACCGTGGTCGCAACCCGTAGGCTGGCCGAACGTGGCGTACGGGGCAAGCGGCAACGGGCGGTCGTCGATCAGGCGGCCGCGGTGGAGATCCTGCAGAGCTGGCTGGACGCGCAGCGGAGGCAGACAAGATGATCGACGAGCTGGACCTGGCGTTCGACGAGCAGGCGGAGAAGGGCAGACCTCGCCACCGGCGGGGATTTCGCGGTTCGAAGGGCGGCGGCGGCAAGGGCGGTAAGTCCGCGGTCGCCTTCCTCATGGTGTTCATCCTGCTGGGCGTGCTCGGCGTCGGTGGATACCTGGGCTACTCGAAGATCAAGGGTTTCTTCACGGCGGCCGACTACGACGGCCCCGGCAGCGACCCGGTGCAGGTCAAGATCCCCAAGGACGCGTCGCTGACCGAGATCGGCAACGTGCTGTACGACGCCGATGTGGTCAAGAGCACAGCCGCCTTCACCGAGGCCGCCGACGCCAACCCCAAGGGCAAGAACATCCAGTCCGGCACGTACAACCTGCGCAAGCAGATGGCGGCCGCGCAGGCCGTGACCCTGATGCTCGATCCCAAGAGCCGGGTCACCAACGGCATCACCATCCCCGAGGGCAAGACCGCCAACCAGGTCTACGAGATCCTGGCCAAGGCGACCGGGGTCAAGGTGGCCGATTTCAAGAACGCCGCCAAGGACCCGGAGGCGCTCGGCGTCCCGGCGTTCTGGTTCAACCGCACCGACGGGCAGAAGAAGGCGAAGTCGATCGAGGGCTTCCTGTTCCCGGACACCTACGAGTTCCCCCCGAAGGGCACCGCGGCGGAGTATCTGACGCTGATGGTCGAGCACTTCATGAACGTCGCCAACGAGGTGGACTTCGTGAAGCAGGCCGAGACCCAGCGCAACATCAGCCCGTACGAGGTGCTGACGGTGGCCTCGCTGGCCCAGGCCGAGGCCGGCAACGCCGAGGACCTCGGCAAGGTCGCCCGGGTGGCCTACAACCGCCTCTACGGCGACGACTTCCACTGCAAGTGCCTGGAGTTCGACGTCGGGATCAACTACTACTACCAGCTCACCGGCAGGCCGACGAAGTCGTCCGGCAAGATGACCGACAAAGAGCTGTACGACACGAAGAACCCGTACCGCCTGCACGGCAAGGACGGGCTCACGCCGACGCCGATCAACAACCCCGGCAAGGCCGCGCTGCAGGGCGCCCTCGCGCCGCCGAAGGGCAACTGGCTGTACTTCGTGGCGATCGACAAGCAGGGCCACTCGGCGTTCACCAACAGCTACCCGCAGCACGAGAAGAACATCGAGACCGCCAAGAAGAACGGCGTCCTCTGACGGGTCCCCTAATCTGTGCCTGTGCAATCCACTGAGCGCGCCCGGAAGGCCGCCGTCTGCGGGAAACCGATCGGGCACTCCCTGTCCCCGGTCATCCACACTGCCGGCTTCGCTGCCGCCGGTCTGCTGACCTGGACGTACACGGCGATCGAGTGCGCCGAGGCCGAGCTGGCCGGCCTGGTGGCCGGCCTCGGCCCGGAATGGGCCGGGCTGTCGCTGACCATGCCGCTCAAGGAGGTCGCGCTGACGCTGGCCGCGGCGGCGTCGCCGGTCGCGACCGCGATCGGTGCGGCCAACACCCTGGTACGGCGTCCCGACGGCACCTGGTTCGCCGACAACACCGACGTCCCGGGCATGGTCCGGGTGCTCGGCGACGCGGGTCTCGCCCCCGGTCCTCGGCGTCCGCCTGCATCTCGGTGGCCA
>NZ_JBEZGQ010000455.1:0-6456 GCF_040650095.1 Actinoplanes sp. NPDC048791
CTCGCCCCGTTCGCCGGAGCGGCCGGGTACGCGACCGCCAAGGCCGCGGTGCTCGCCTTCGCGAACGCAGTCGCCGTCGAATACAAGAAGAGCGGGGTGCGCTGCAACACCGTGCTGCCCAGCGTCATCGACACGCCGGCCAACCGGGCCGCCCAGCCGGCCGCCGACTTCTCCCGCTGGGTCACCCCGGCCGAGATCGCCCAGGTGATCGGCTTCCTGACCGGGGACGGCTCGGCGCCGACCAGCGGCGCCGCCATCCCCGTCTACGGCCGGGCCTAGAAACCCTCCGCCAGCTGGTAGGTCAGCACTGAGGCGGCCGCGGCCAGGGTCGCCACGGTCACCAGCAGTGCCCGGGCGTGGGCCACCAGCATCGTGGCCGGTCCCCGCGAGCCGGCCGGCACCCGGGGCATCGGGACCACCGCCGGCACCGGCGCGGGCATCCACGCCCGGAGGTGCTCCAGCAGAGCCTCCTGCACCTGCTCCGGCGTGCCGTTCGCGTCGATCACCACGAAGGTGGGGTGCTCGGGCAGGGACTCGTACGCGGCCGTGGCGGCGCGCAGGTAGTCCATCTCCTCGTGGTCGTAGCCGCGCCGCTCGATCCGCTCGTACGCGACGGCGGGGTCCACGGCCAGCAGGAACGTCACGTCCGGGGCGGGGAACACCCGGTAGGCCAGGCGGGCGCGGCGCTCGGCCCTGTTCAGCCGCTCGGGGCGGGGAGTCTTGGCGTGCGCGCGGATGCTCGCGTACTGGCAGACGGCGTACCTGTCCATGATCGCGATTTCGCCCGTGACCGTGCGGCGCAGCAGCGTGCGCAGGATCGCGAGCCAGCGCAGCACCGACTCGATGAACAGCATCGCCTTGCGGCCGAGCAGGTGCTCGCCGTCGCGCCGGCCCAGCGCCGTGGCCAGCCGGCCGAACCAGCGACGCCCGCCGGCGTTGCGCCGGTAGGTCGCCGGCAGGCCCCGGGCGGCCAGGGCGGTCGCCAGCTGGTGGGCCTGGGTGGTCTTGCCGGAACCGTCGATGCCGACCAGCGCCACCGTGCGCAGCGGGCGGACGGCGGTGACCGGGTGGTGCTGGACCGGGTGCTGATCGTCGAAAGCGGGGCGGGCGGAACCGAGGTCAGGGACCATACCCACCAACGGTACCCGGGCCAGTCACGCTCGGTTCCGGCCCGAGCCGGGCTGCTGGTGTGAAGGCAACCGGCTCCGGGTAGACCGGAAGTGCCAAACGCACATCAATCGACGCAGGGAGACCGCCATGCCGCACCGGGTGGACGAGGGCCTGGTCAACACGCTCAAACGGGTTGCCTCCGTGCTCAAACAGGCGGAAGTCCCGTTCGCGCTCGGCGGCAGCTTCGCGGTCTACGCCCACGGCGGGCATTCCAGCGATCACGACGTCGACTTCCTGATCCGCGAGCAGGACAAGGCCCGGGCGCTCGAGGAGCTGTCCGCGGTCGGCTTCGAGGTGGAGCAACCGCCCGAGGACTGGCTGGTCAAGGTCTTCGACGAGGGCCGGATGGTGGACCTCATCTACCGCCCGGTCGAGTCGCCGGTGACCGACGCCACGCTGCGGGACACCGTGATGCGCCCGGTCGAGGCGATCAACATGCCCGTGCTGTCGGCGACCCAGCTGATGGTGCACAAGCTGCTGAGCTACACCCAGCACTACTGCGACTTCGCCACCGGCCTGCCGGTCGCCCGGTCCCTGCGCGAGCAGATCGACTGGGACCGGGTCCGCGAGGAGACCGCGAAGTCGCCGTACGCGGAGGCGTTCCTGGTCCTGCTCGACCGCCTGGACGTGGTCGCGCAGCCGGGGGAAGCACGTCTGACAGTGGGGGGTTGAGATGACACCACAGCTCGACGAATACGTGGAGGCGGAGATCCAGCGCCTGCTCACCGAGAACGGCGCGATCGCCGAGCAGGGCATCACCCTGCAACGCCGCGAGCACCTGCTGGTGCTCGGCGGTGAGGTGGAGAGCGCCCAGCGGCGCGACGAGATCTGCCGGCAGATCACGGCGAACTTCCCGGACGTGGAGATCGCCTGCGACATCGGCATCGTGCGCGCCGCGGCGCCCAGCGAGGTGGAGGAGATCTCATGATCCGGATCGCCGCCGTGGGCGACGTCCACGTCGACAAGGACGTCCTGGGCCGCTACCGGCCCGCGCTCGAACAGCTGCCCGGGGTCGCCGACGCGCTGCTGATCGCCGGGGACCTGACCCGGCACGGCACCGTCGAGGAGGCCAAGTGCATGGCGACCGAGTTCGGTGAGCTGGGCGTACCGGTCGTCGTCGTGCTCGGCAACCACGACCACCAGAGTGACCAGCAGGACGCGGTCAGCGACGTGCTCCGCGACGCGGGCATGACGGTGCTGGAGGGCGACGCGACCGTCCTGGAGATCAACGGTCACCGGCTCGGCATCGCCGGCGCCAAGGGCTTCGGCGGCGGGTTCGCCGGGGCGTGCGCCAGTTCGTTCGGCGAGCGCGAGATGAAGAACTTCGTCGGTACGACGGAGGCGATCGCCGAGCGTCTCGGTGCGGCGCTGCGGGGGCTCGACTGCGATGCCCTGGTGGCGCTGACCCACTACGCCCCGGTGCCCGAGACGCTGGTCGGTGAGCCGCTCGAGATCTACCCGTTCCTGGGGTCGTACCTGCTGGGTCAGGCGATCGACTCGGCCCCGACGGCGCTGGCCCTGCACGGGCACGCGCACCACGGCAGCGAGCGCGGCCGTACGCCCGGCGGCGTGCCCGTCCGCAACGTGGCGCACCCGGTGATCAAGCAGGCGTACAACGTCTATCAGCTGCTGTCGGAGGACATCGACGCCGGTCTCGCGACTGTCTGACGACCGCCCGGCCGTCCGGCCCCGTCCCGCCCGCGAGGGTGGTGGCGGGGCCGCTGTCGTTCGTGGAGTTTTTTCGCCCCGGTGCCCCGGCTCACAGGTTTTGGATTTTTGGCCGTCGGGTACCAGATCGACATGTCACTTTTGCTTTGGATCCTCGCAGTCATCCTCGTGGTCGCCGGCATCCTCGCGCTGTTCCGGCGGCAGATCCTCTGGGGCGTCGTCCTCATCATCGTGGGTCTTCTCGTGGGCCCCGGTGGCGTCAGCATCTTCAGTTAGACCCCCCTCCCTCCCCCGGCAGTTTCCTGACCGGTCACGACGACCGCACCGGGGCTGCCGTATGGCTACCTCTCGCAGGCAGCCATACGGTGGCCCCGGTTCTCTTTGTGTAGCGGGACGCACACGACGTGCGATGTCCCACATCGGACGTATGGCGTAATCCTCAGCGAACTGTTCCCGATGTTCGTGAGGGCGTGACGACAAAGTGGCCGAGGTCCATCACTTCACCTACGGAGCCTTCAACCCGATCGCGGCGTACCTGGTCGCGGTGCTCGGTTCCTTCCTCGGCCTGCTCGCCACCGGCCGGGCGCGCAGCGCCCGCTCCCGCAGCCGGCGCAACCGCTGGCTGGTCATCGCCGCCTTCTCGATCGGCGGCGCCGGCATCTGGCTCATGCACTTCACCGCGATGCTCGGCTTCGACGTCCCGCAGAGCCCGGTGCGCTACAACCCGTGGGTGACCATGGCGAGCCTGGGCCTGTCGGTGATCACCGTGGGCCTCGGGCTGATGGTCGTCGGGCACGGCCGGCGCAGCCTGCCGAAGATCGCGGTGGCGGGCTTCTTCACCGGCATCGGCGTGCTGGCCATGCACTACACCGGGATGGCCGGGCTGCACGTGTCCGGCAAGATCCACTTCGACCCGACCCTGGTCGCCGCGTCGGCGATCATCGCGGTCGTGGCCTGCGCCGCCGCTCTCTGGTTCGCCGTCTCGGTCAAGGGCATGGGCGCGATGACCGGCGCCGCCGCGCTGATGGGCATGGCCGTCTTCGGCATGCACTACACCGGGATGGCCAGCATGTCCGTCGAGCTCAGCCCGACCGTCTCCAGCAACGTCAACGGCATCAAACCACTGCTGATGATCGTGCCGATCACCCTGGTCAGCGCCGCCCTGATCCTCGGTGTCGCGCTCAGCGCCCTGCAGGCGATGACCGACGAGGAGTTCACCTTCGGCGACGGGGTGCCGCGCCGCGGGATGCACGCCGAGAACCCCTGGTCGCTCAAGCAGGCGTCGATGTCGGCCATGCGGCGCGCCCCCGGCAGCCGTCCGTCGCCCGGCACCCGGCCCTCGCCGCGCCCGGTCCCGCTGCGCCCCAAGCCGCTGATCGACGAGCCGCTGATCGACGTCCCTTCCTGATCGCGGACCCACGCGGCGGTCGAGTCCGGTATACCTGATCGGCATGGCGCCAAGGATGCTGCTGTCGATGCCGTTGCACGCGATCACCGAGGTGTACGGCGAGGCGGGTCTGCGCGAGCGGTTCTCCCTCGAACTGCTCGAGTTCCCGCCCGACGACCGGCGGCAGCTGGAGGAGGCGCTGGAGCTGGCGGCCCGGTTGCACGCCGACGACCGGCGGGTCCGCGAGCCGTACCTGAACCACCTGCTGCGGGTCGCGATCCGGATCATCCGCTACTACGGCATCCGGGACGTGGACGTGCTCACGGCGGCCCTGCTGCACGACGCCGTCGAGGACCATCCGGCCGAGCTGGCCGGCCTGGATCCCACGCTCGGGCACCAGACGCTGACCGACGCCGCGGTGGCCGAGCTGGCCCGGCGGTTCAACCCGCGGATGGCCGAGCTGGTCCGGTCGGTCACCAACCCCGAGTACGACCCGGAACGCGACAAGCACGAGCAGTACCGGGCCCACGTGGCCGACAATCTGGACCGCGACCCGTGGGCCCGGATCATCAAGATCTCCGACTTCACCGACAACGGCGTCGGAGTCATCCACACCACATATGACAAGGCTCGCAGCTCGGCGATCAAGTACCGGCCGCTGGTGCCGAAGCTGCGGGAGCTGGTCGGGCGCCCGGACACCCCGCTGTCCGTCGCCGCGAAGGACCACATCCTGGACCAACTCGATTTAGCGGAGGAACGCTTCGCCGCGATTCTGGACGGCTGACCCCGGTTCGGCGCCCCGCCGCCGTTAGCCTGGAGACATGCCATCCCCCGAGACCGACTGGTGGCGCAGCGCCGTCATCTACCAGATCTATCCGCGTTCCTTCGCCGACAGCAACGGCGACGGGATGGGCGACCTGCCCGGCATCACGGCCCGCCTGAGCGACCTGCGCGAGCTCGGCGTGGACGCGGTGTGGCTGTCGCCGTTCTATCCGTCGCCGCAGCACGACGCCGGCTACGACGTGGCCGACTACCGCGCGGTCGATCCGCGCTTCGGCGACCTCGGTGACGCCGACAAGATGATCAGCGAGGCGCGGGCCCTGGGGCTGAAGGTCATCGTCGACCTGGTGCCGAACCACACCTCCAGCGAGCACGCCTGGTTCCGGGCCGCCGTGGCCGCCGCGCCCGGCAGCCCGGAACGCGAGCGCTACATCTTCCGCGACGGCCGCGGCCCGGACGGCAGCGAGCCACCGAACGGCTGGAAGAGCGTCTTCGGCGGGCCCGCCTGGGAACGCGTCAGCGACGGCCAGTGGTACCTGCACCTGTTCGACGTCTCCCAGCCGGACCTCAACTGGGGGAACCCGGACGTACGGGCGGAGTTCGTCTCCGTGCTGCGGTTCTGGCTCGACCGCGGCGTCGACGGCTTCCGGGTCGACGTGGCGCACGGCCTGATCAAGGACGCCGAGCTCGCCGACTGGCAGTACGCCGGTGAGATCCTCGGCGGCCTCGCGCCCGAGGGGGCCCCGCCGCCGCCGATGTGGGACCAGGACGGCGTGCACGAGATCTACCAGCAGTGGCGCGCGGTCCTCGACGAGTACGAGGGCGGCCGCATCCTGGTCGCCGAGGCGTGGGTGCAGCCCGCCGACCGGCTGGCCCGCTACGTGCGCCCGGACGAGATGCACCAGGCGTTCAACTTCGAATACCTCGACACCCCGTGGTCGGCCGACCCGCTGCGCAAGGTCATCGACAGCACCACGGCCGCCAACGCCGCGGTCGGTGCCCCCACCACCTGGGTGCTCTCCAACCACGACGTGGTGCGGCACGCGACCCGGCTCGGCTACCCGGTCGGCGAGCCCCGCAAGCACGGCATCGGCATCGGCGACCCGCAGCCGGACGTGGCGCTCGGCCTGCGCCGGGCCCGCGCGGCGACGCTGCAGATGCTGGCGCTGCCCGGCTCGGCGTACCTCTACCAGGGCGAGGAGCTGGGGCTGCCGGAGGCCACGGAGATCCCCGACGAATACCGCCAGGACCCGGCCTGGGAACGCTCCGGGCACGCCGAGCGCGGTCGCGACGGCTGCCGGGTGCCGATCCCGTGGGAGGCCGACGCCCCGTCGTACGGCTTCGGGCCGGCCGACGCGAGCTGGCTGCCCCAGCCCGGCGTGTGGGCCGAGTACGCGCTGGACCGCCAGCGCGGCGTGACGGGCTCGACGTACGAGCTCTACCGGACGGCG